>JAIYDQ010000120.1 GCA_027487375.1 Planctomycetaceae bacterium | reverse complement strand
AATTTCTAACGACACTGCCGCCAAGGGGGCGAAGAGCAACAAGTCATCAAACAAACCTCTTCCCAATCCGGTGCTTGCTTGGGCCGAGAAGAACGGGCTTCGGATTGTCACCCCCGCATCGATTAATTCTGAAGAGTCTGTGGAATGGCTAAGACACGAATCTGCAGACTTACTTTTTGTTTGTGACTACGGACAGATTTTGTCTCGAGACGCTTTATCAACCGCAAAGCGTGGCGGAATCAATTTGCATGGATCGTTGCTTCCGCGACATCGCGGAGCGGCTCCTGTTCAATGGAGTATCCTACGCGGGGACGCCGTGACTGGCGTTTCCGTTATTCACATGACGCCCAAGCTAGATGGCGGGCCGATCATCAGCCAATCAAAGACGACAATTTGTCCTCGTCAAACAGCGCTCGAGCTAGAAACCGAACTCAGCTTATCCGGTGTAGCCTGCACACTTCAAGCAATCGAAGCGATCTTCGCCAATAACGATCCAGCACTCGCAGTTGCGGCGGCTGCGATTCAAGACCCAACGCTTGTCACACCCGCACCACGACTTGCAAAATCAGATGGACAGATCGATTGCCGGTATGATGCGAGATTAATTGATCGTCAATTTCGAGGCCTGCAACCGTGGCCTGGACTTTACGGAAACATGGTGGATGACCAGCAACGATCCACACGAATTATTGTCGGCGCAGCCACTCCGCTTCCATGTTCATCCGATGCTTTACCACAAAGCGAGCATGATTATGGACGAATACTATGGGGAGACCAAGCATGCCAAGCAATAGGTTCCTCGACATGGAAATCGATGGAAGCAGACGGGGTCAAGCAGTCACAATTGCTAATTCTCGTTTGCAAGAATAGCTTCTTAAGTATCGAAAAAATCCAGCCCGCAGGAAAGCGGATGTTGGCAAGCGGTGAGTTTCTCGCAGGATACAGCAAGAACAAATCGTTGCGCATAGAACAACCTGGAACCTTAGCGTCCCACCCGTTGCTAGATAAATTGCAAGCCTTATCACCTTAGCTACGCGTCAGATTGTCCGTACCCGTAGATTTCCAAGTATCAGACACAGTCACCAATTGGCCTTCTTTACAACCTGCGGAACTTACGAACAATCCGAGTTCGAAGAAAAGATCCTGAAGGACAATCGCGGGTTCGACCACGACGATGGTTGCCTGCTCCTAACCTTTTAAGAAACAGAACCGGCAACAAGCGGGTGACTATGCGGCTAGATTTCGAGTTTGAGGAAGTAGATTTTCGGCCTGGACTGTTGGGCTACACTGAGGCGTGCTGTTGCGATAATCTTGAAGGATTGTGATGATCGTAGATATTGACTGCTCGTTTGTGATTCTCCCTTCGCAGATATCATCAATCAACTCATGGCGAAGAGCTACAATTCTATGCTCTATGGACCGCAGGATGCTTTCTCTTATCTCTTTGTCACTCGCGTCATTGCTTTGGCTGTGATACAAAAGCTCTAGCTTTCGAAGTTCCGCAAAATAATCGGTCGGCTTACGAAGTCGTGACTTCCAAAAAAGACCGTAAATCGACAACCCGCCCGCGCTCATCGCACCTAATATACTCAGTGCCTTATTCACTCCTTCCATAACCTCGTTGACAACGACTGGTTTGTCACGATCTAAGTAAGCGATAGCACCATCGTGAATGCCGAATGGCGATGGGACTTCACGCGGCGATAAAGACCGCATTCGACTTTGAAATTCACCTTCGTAGAGCGTTTCCGCAAGTAACTCCACGGTGTGAGAGGGAACTTCTTTGCGTGCAACGACAATCAATCTGGCCCCCAGCGTAATGCAGTCCGATTCCGGTAATCGCCAATCCCCGTCGGGATGCCCCAAATAGGTTAGCATCGGGATCTTCGTCGCCTCTAAAAACTGTCGCTCGATTTTCCCATTGCCATAGGTCTTTGATCTGAAGGTATCGTTGAGAAATGCTTCTGTGGCTGCGATAGGTACAAGTTGGTAGTTTGCTACCTCAATAAGCCTCTGCACAATTATTGATGGCAGAGCCCCTTGAACCAGCAGGCACTCGGGAAGCTTATCGATCAAGTTGATTTTTTCAGACGTCTTTGCTTCTGAAATCGACTGGCAAAAAGAGAGCAAGTCTTCTTTCTTGTATTCAACCGGTGTTACGTCGCCGGGCTCCGATGTAGTTGGTAGCTTTAATCTTTCATAAGCAAGAGCCTCATGAGCGAACAACCATTCTGTACTTCCCTTCTCACCGACGCCGATTCGCTTTCCTTTCAGCCATACCCCAAGCCGTTTCTGCTCGGAGAAGTTCCCTCGAACAAGAACATGAAACGGCTCGATCCCAACAACCCCCAGAACCTGAACATCATCATCGTCGGGAATGGAGATGCAGTTATTGATAAAGGCAACGTCAAGCTTTCCTGCCATGAGCAACTCTATACACTCGACCGAACCCGAAGTTGGTTCCAGATTCAACATGAGCCCCTGCTTGGAAGCCTGTTCACAAAAGAAAGAAGCGATTTCAAAACGCTTTGTCGATTTAGGACCGGCACTCACTCGAAGCTCTTCATGAACCTCTTCTCGATAGGTCCGAGTAACAAGTATTCCGCAAAGCACGGCGCAACCAAGGCTAAGGCAAATCGCCAACCAACGATTTGAAAGCTTTTGAAAAATCGACTTAATGAAAGTCATCGCGAGGCTCATCCGCAAGACGCACCGTACCAAAAAAACCTCGGCGCACAGGCTATTCCAAGGTCTTAGTAAAACCAATGTTTCATGTCCAGCTCAAGTTAGAAATGAACCATCTAGAAACGAAGCGAATCTTGCCGAAATGATATTTCCGGGTGATATTTCGAGAGCGATTAAACTTGTTTTCCTGAAGCATGAGTCCCGAGGGCTATTTTGCCAAGAAATTGCCCTTTGTGTTCCCCAATTCGAACAACCTGTAAGCCGATCTAAGGGAGCTTCAATGTCGTGTACATTTGATAAAGGCAGGTACGAGGCTCGTGCACAATTCCGGGCATATCAAAATCGAATTCATTCAGCGATACCGCCTGGAGGCATGATGCAGGAGTATCGTATAGAATCGGGTTGCCGAATTAAGAACTATAAGCGACGCTTGAATCAGATAAGGGAAGAGGATGCACGAATCTTTGCAACCGAAGCGTACGATCGAAGAATTGAAGGAATTACGATCGCTCACAGGAGATGCCGACGGTGCGCAGCGAGTAGCGTTTACTCCGATATGGGAGCAGGCCCGGGCATGGTTTCGAAACAAACTCAGCCAACTTCCGGTCGACGTCGAGCAAGACGAAGCAGGAAACCTCTGGGTAACTCTAGCCGGAGAATCCGATCAATCGATACTAATTGGTAGCCATATTGACTCGGTTCCCAATGGCGGTTGGTTAGATGGCTGCTTAGGAGTCCTCGCAGGACTGGAAGTCCTTCGAAGAATCGTCGCCGAACGCAAACCACATTACACGATCAAACTAGTCGATTGGTGCGATGAGGAAGGTGCTCGATTCGGTCGAAGCCTTTTTGGATCAAGTGCGGTATCAGGCGCCCTGGACATTGAAAGCGTTCGTGGCCTCACTGATCGCAACGGAGAGCGTTTAGAAGACGTTGTAAAACGTTGCGGTATCGACCTATCCAATATCAGTGCGTCTCAATCACGCATTCACAACACACTAGCATATGTCGAGCTTCACATCGAACAAGGACCAGTACTTGAGGGAATGAACCTAGCGATGGGGGCAGTCCAAGGAACGTACGGCGTCGAACGTCATAAGATCACATTTACTGGCCAAGCAGCGCACTCCGGATCCACTCCAATGGCCTATCGACGCGATGCCCTCTCCGGCGTTTCGCGACTGCATTTGGCGATTCGTGATATAGCAGTTAGACATGGAGGCGTGTGCACTGTCGGTATCGTCCATACAAAACCAGGAATCGTT
>JAIYDQ010000073.1 GCA_027487375.1 Planctomycetaceae bacterium | reverse complement strand
CACTGGGCCTTCGACCAGATGTAAAACTGGGGTTTGTGCTCGTAGCAGATGTCGTAAGGCATCTGAAAAAATCAGCGTTAGCGATTATCTTCATCGACATCTGAATTCTTACGAATCCAGCTACCCAAGTTTTAAAGCATGAACACCAGTAAACGAAACAAAAAAATTCGATGGGGGATACTTTCTGCAGCTATGATCGCTCGCAAGAATTGGCGAGCGTTTTCGCAATCCGAATGTTCTCAGTTGGTTGCTGTTGCTGCGCGAGAAGAATCAAAGGCTCGTCAGTTTGTGGACGAGTGTAATGCCCAGTTTCCGATTGTCCCTTCGGTGGAGGCAATCGCGGGTTACTCGGAGTTGCTTGCTCGGACAGATATCGACGCAGTTTACATCCCTTTGCCGACTGGATTAAGAAAAGAGTGGATCCTGAAAGCACTCAATGCCGGCAAGCATGTGCTATCCGAAAAGCCTGTAGCAATTTCCATGGCCGATATGGACGAGATATCGCATGCAGTAAGAGCTTCCGGAAAGCAGTTCATGGACGGAGTGATGTTTGCTCACTCGGCAAGATTAAGTTCCATTGAGAAGTCGATTCACTCGGACGAGTCCGTCGGAAATGTTCGTAGAGTTGTTAGTCACTTTTCCTTCAAAGGAGACGATGACTTTGCAACATCCAACATTCGCAGTCAGAGTGAAATGGAACCTCTCGGGTGCTTGGGTGATCTTGGATGGTACAACGTCCGATTCATCTTATCGGCTATGAACTGGGACCTCCCCACGCACGTGGTCGGCCGAACGCTCGTCGGCTATCCAAGTGGCAGTAATTCGAATGCGGGAAGTGTCCCTGCGGAATTTTCTGGTGAGCTATTCTTCGATCGAGGTCGAACCGCATCCGTCTATTGCTCATTCTTAGCCGAACTTCAGCAGTGGTCACATGTCAGTGGCGACTCAGGACATTTGTTCGTCGATGATTTTGTACTTCCCTACTACGGAAATCGAACTTCGTTCGTAACACACTCGCCCGTGTTTCACGTTCGAAATGGTGATTGTCGTATGGAAGATCGTAGACAAACTCACACGTGCAACGAATACTCTGAAGGCCATCCTACGGCTCAAGAAGTAAAGTTGTTTGATGACTTTAGTCGCCTTGTGATTGCAGGTACTCCTGATAATGGCTGGTTAGACTACGCAGAGAAAACTCAGCGAGTCGTAGATGCACTCAAGAGGTCCGCAGATGATGGCGGTACTGCAGTCAATTTGTAACTGGGGCGTTTCTTTACACGTTGGTTGGGCTACGATCTGTGTATGAACACACCAAGTTATGAACCGACAGATCGGAGACCACTGCAAAGTCGTAATACGCGTTGGGCCGCGCGCGCGACGAAGCTCCTCGTAAGCTGGAATTGCTCTCCAAACGCGATCTCAATCTTCGGAATGGTCGCAGCAATCGTCGCGGGTGCTTGTTTTTTCGCAACAGGCTTTACTGGAAACAGCTTTAGCGTGCGTGTGCTATGGACCGTCGGTGCATTACTCTGCCAAGTGCGATTGCTATGCAATCTGTTTGACGGGATGGTTGCTGTCGCGAGAGGGATTGCATCGAAATCAGGCGAGCTTTACAACGAAATTCCCGATCGCGTCTCCGATGTTGCCGTCATGATTGGGCTAGGTTATGCGACAACGGGAAATGTTGTCTTGGGATTTGTCGCGGCTATTGTTGCGGTATTCGTCGCTTATGTTCGAGCACTTGGGAAAGCCCTTGGAGCGCCTAATGACTATTGCGGCCCTATGGCCAAACCACAACGAATGGCGGTTGCAACTATCCTTGCCATTTACATGACAATCAAACCCGAATCATTCCATATCGATTGGCTTTTCGACTGGCTTAATTCGGTTGATCGCCTACCGAAAAATGGCACGGAAGCGAGTCTTGCACTGCTGATAATCATTGTTGGAGGGTTGATAACTGCCATTCGTAGAATACAGCGAGCGAACAACTTTCTCAGGGGTGATTCTCAATGAGCACTTGGCAGCGACTATTTGACTTCTCTAACGCATTTGCCCATCCAGTTACCGTTGCAATCGTCGTCACAATATGTTCAGGATTGATAACGGCCTCCGTAACGATTCGTGTGCTACACCAAAAGCAAATGGTTACGCCCGACACATTTCGCGAACTCCTCGATCGGACTCGTTCTTGGTACGTCCTTTCGCTTGCGATGGTTGCTCCTATTCTTCTGGGCGCATTTTGGGTTTGGGTATTCTTTCTCCTTCTCAGCCTGTTCTGTTTTCGTGAGTTTGCTCGAGCCACTTCACTCTACAAATCGAAAACAGCCGTCGTATCGATAGTGATTGCGATCTTGATAGCTTACTTCGCGACCCTTGATCATTGGCCTGAACTTTTCAACACCTCGACGGCTTTAGGAATTGTATTGATTATCACAATTTCCTTGATTCCAGATCAACCGGCCGGTTACATCAGACGAGTTTCACTTTCAATTATCAGCTTTGCGTTGTTCGGAGTCAGCTTGAATCATCTCGCGTTCATCTCCAATGACATTCTGTATCGTCCGATCATCTTATGGATATTGATCTGTACGGAACTGAACGATGTGTTTGCCTATTTGTCTGGCAAGGCGATTGGTGGACCTAAGCTGATTCCAAACACAAGCCCCAATAAAACGATTGCAGGCAGCTTGGGCGCGATCGTGCTTACAACACTGGTTTCGGCTTCCATTGCATCTTTTATCTTCCGAGGAACCGAGCTTGGACGCCCAATTCACTTGGTCACAATGGGGTTACTAATAAGCGTGTTGGGGCAATGCGGCGATCTCGTCATTTCTTCTATCAAGCGGGATCTAGCTATCAAAGATATGGCGGCATTAATCCCTGGACACGGAGGACTCTTAGACCGATTTGATAGTCTGCTAATCATGGCTCCGGTACTTTTTCACTATATCAATTACTTTCTACCGGACGGACTCGGAGCTAACCAATCGGTCCAAATCCTATCTGGCCTTTGACTCATGAACAGCGTCTTGGCAAACGGCGCAATCAATGCTTACTGACTTCTTAAGGGATCTCGCAAGCAATAATCGATCAATAGATCTTGCAGTGCGATTCAGCTCTTCACTCATGAGGGCGGAATGCGGAAAGCCATCATCCGCCACCTCTGAGAGCTATCGGAAAAGCCAAACCCCAAGGCGTTTTTTGCGCCTTGGGGCAGTTTGGCTCTGAATAGCTTTTCACGATGTCATCAGAGTATTACTCTGGCGAGTTAACAATGATTTCGGCCGAATCACGAGTGACTAGCCGTGCGAATTCGCGTATGTCGATGCTATCAGAAAGAAACCGAACCGATCCGTCTCCAAACGCGAAGTTGGCTCCTCCCGTGTGGAACGAGTAAGCTTCGCTCGATCCAAGCGTTCCGCCAGTTCCTGCTGTTCCTGTGGCGTTAGGAGATGCAAGAGTATTCACCGTATTTGCCCCAGCGGCTGTAACGTTTGGAACACTCCCGTTACCGCCGATACCATCTGGCGATGACGCTCCATAGTCTTGTCCGTTCGTCACGTTGATCGCTCCGATCGGTCCAAGATTGAGTGCAGGGAGACCGAAGGAAGCAACTTGGGTTGTCTGATCCACAAAAGCACCGTCTACCCAGAAATCAGAGGCTGGGCGCGACCAACCACCTGCGTTGATACGATTACCAGGCTGAGTACCAAACTTCCTGTTGCGACGATAAACATCTGGCCGTCCGGCCGACTCAGCATACAAAATGGTGTTTGAGAGACCGTCCTTCACGTCGGCAAGTCTTGGCTGCTGAGTGGGATCAGCACTCGACAGGATCCCCAAGCCACTTGCATCGACAGGGTAGTTAACGCCTGTGCTAGTCGTTGAGGGTCGAAGCCAACCGCTGACGCCAAGAGTTGGAGAATAATCTGTTGCGGCGACGAAGGCTAAATTGATATTTCCTCCGCTCGACCCTGTAGGAGCCAAATTAGCCCCGGGCCCTGTACCCTGCGGATCATAATCCTTGCGGTCTGGGCTTGTTGAGGATGGGCAAAGGTAGACTGAAATTTTTGTCCCAGACAACTGAGCATTCGTTGGATCTTGCTGGTTAAGTATTGAAACTGTTGCAGGATTTGCATACCCAGGGCTTCCCGCCGGGATCGACTTTTGTGCACGGGTTGTGTTATCCCCCCAGTTCTTGTCGAGTTGCCAAGCGGTATAAAGATTCCCTTGTTCAATGTACGGAAGAATAAAGGTTAGCCCGGCAATTCGCGGATTTGATGTTGGCCCTGCAGGTCGAATACTGGAGGGAAGCTTCTTGTAAGTATCCGCAAAGTTCATCGCCGCCAGACCAAGTTGTCGGACATTGCTGGAGCAGGACATTCTTCGTGCAGCCTCTCGAGCTTGCTGAATAGCGGGCAGCAACAGACCAGCAAGAACGCCGATGATGGCAATAACAACTAAAAGTTCAACAAGCGTAAATCCTCGCTTGTAACCTTGGAAAGAACGCTTCATTTTTTTGACTCCACAAACTAGATGGACGCCTCTAGCTGAAGCTAGTGAGCGGCCATGATTCAGATGAATTGGTAGACTTCTCGTTTCTCGAGTCAGTGTTGTTTTTCGAAAGAGGCTGATACGTCGTTTTGCGCTACGACACCTTCCTTGGCGGGATCGAAAACAATCTGAACCTCACCAAACCATGGGTCGCTTGAGACCCATGTTCCTGAATCCTGCAAGCCAAACCTCTTCGTCTGGACTAAATCGCAAAGTCTGTGCCAAACGAAAAATCCCCAAAAAAACTCCCAAATAGGAGCAATTACACTATTACAAACGCATATACATCAAATATGATGGGGTGAAACCGTATTATTTAACGGGACCGTTGTAAATATCACGGAGGTAAATAACTTGCCCTCATTCATTCACACCCTGGTTCAAGTCTGGCAAGAAGCGTGCCGTCATATTGAAATACGTGAGTCGGTCGAATCGATCGAGCAACTTCTAGAGGAGCAACTGCCACTGGGAGGGATGCTGGTCGGCAGAATCGACCAAGAAAACAGGACAGTTGAAACGGTCGCCTATTATCCGCCGGATTCTAAACAGCTCGACTTCCCCAAACGAACGACCTATTCGATACCGACGTGGAAGCAGTTTATCAGATGGAGCAAAACGGATCAGGTCAGTTTTCTGGAGGCACCGCATTCGCGGGCTAAAGACGCTCCCAATCCGCTTGAAGCCTTCAGTATTTCATCGGACCCTTCACGGATTATGGTCGGGCCATTGAAGTATGAGTCCAAGCTATTTGGACTATGGTTGCTGGTTGCTTCGCCAGGAAAAGCATTTCAAGAGACAGATCTTGAGTTGGCTCAGTTGCTTCTCAAGCCGATCGCCGTGGCTTTGGAAAATGATCATCGACGTAGCGAACTCAACGCACTCCGTGAAGCCGCCGAGGCAGATCGACGGACACTGTTATCCCGCCTTGGGAGGCAGGACATTAATGAGGCGGTAGTAGGTTCCGAAACGGGATTGCGGCTTGTTATGGAGCGGGTCGAATTGGTGTCAAACTCCGATGTACCTGTGCTGATCTTGGGGGAGACTGGAACCGGAAAAGAGGTAGTTGCTCGAGCCATTCATACAAGATCGAAACGGAACGCGGGGCCATTCATCAAGGTCAATTGCGGTGCGATACCAACGGAGTTAATCGACTCGCAACTCTTCGGCCACGAAAAGGGAAGCTTCACCGGCGCGTCGGATCAACGCAAAGGGTGGTTTGAGCGCGCTGAAGGTGGAACGTTGTTTCTCGACGAGATCGGCGAACTCCCGCTCCAGGCACAAGTTCGTTTGTTGCGAGTTCTCCAAGACCACCATATCGAACGTGTTGGCAGCGAACAATCGATTCACGTTGACGTTCGAATCGTCGCCGCGACTCACCGAGACTTAGCTAACATGGTGAAGCAAGCTCAGTTTCGCGAAGACTTATGGTATCGAATTAACGTGTTTCCAATCTTGTTGCCGCGATTGAAGGAGCGAATCGAAGATATTCCTGCCCTAGTTCGCCACCTCTCTAAGCGGGCTGCCGATCGATTTCAGCTCAGCCATGTGGAGGCCAAGCCATCGGAACTTGCGATGCTGATGAACTATTCATGGCCGGGCAATATCCGTGAACTGGGGGCTGTCGTGGACCGTGCCGTGATTCTTGGTAACGGCAGATCGCTTGAGGTTGCAACGGCTCTCGGATTGAGCAAACCTGCGCCGCCACGCGTCCCTGATAACGAGCCGACCTTCTACGAAGTGATCCCCGATGATCCGCCCATCTCACGCGCAGTCGCATCCGAAGAATCGCCAATCCTGTCCCTCGACGACGCAATGACCCAGCATATCGAAAGAGCTCTCGCGGCTACTCGAGGGAAAATAGAGGGAAAGAACGGTGCTGCGGAATTGCTTGGAATAAACCCGCACACGCTGAGAGCAAGGATGCGCAAACACAAACTCGATTGGACCAAGTTCCGGTAAACGCACCAAGCCGTTTGTCGTCGCTCCATTCCATTAGCCCCAAGCACACCCCGTCACTAAACACGGAAAGCCGTTAAATAACACGGCCCAGTTCTGTCGCATTTACTGACTTAGGCAGTTCATTGCAAAAAGCCTGCTTATTTGTGGCTTTCTCTTACGCGATGTTCTTTGGCACAGTGGGTGCGTAGTGGTGGGCAGCTGAGGAACCGGGAGCTATTTCAAAGATCCTGCCCCCTCGGAGATAGTTTGTGAATAGCTATCGCCGCCCAAACTGAACACTATCCAATCCGAGCTTTACCGCCGGAACGAGAATTATATCATGCCGAAACAGCCTCCTAAACGAGACTCGCTTTCTCTCACACTCGTCCGACCAATCGTCGTGACGCAATCGATTGATCGAAACACACGCCGGTTTTTAGGGCGACTTGCCGCGTCTTTTCCGGCCTTAGCTCTCTTTGCGTTGATTGCTCCATTTGTCTTGCTCGGATGCACCCCATCTCAGCCGAGTGTGCCAGTATCGGGAACGGCAAGCGATTCGACTTCGCCTCAATTGGTATCAGCGACTTCGGCATCGAAGTCAGCGTCAGCAGTTAAGCTCTTGAACGTTTCGTACGATCCAACTCGAGAGTTCTATCAGGAGTTCAATAGCTCGTTTGCATCGTACTGGAAAGATAAAACAGGGCAGAATGTTTCGGTAGATCAGTCTCACGGTGGTTCCGGTAAGCAAGCGCGAGCAGTTATCGATGGGTTGCAGGCTGACGTTGTCACTCTGGCATTGTCGCTCGACATTGAAGCGATCGCAGAGAAAGGGAAACTACTATCTAGCGACTGGCAATCCAAGCTTCCCAACAACAGCGCTCCTTACACTTCGACCATTGTGTTTGTCGTTCGCAAAGGCAACCCAAAAAACATTCGCGACTGGGATGATTTAGTGAAAGGAGATGTGGAAGTCATTACAGCGAATCCGAAGACCGGAGGAGGAGCACGCTGGAATTACCTCGCTGCATGGGGATACGCTCTGCATAAGGAGTTGGGTGACTTAAACCTTCTTAAGACCGACCCAAAATCGGATAAAGGCCAAGCAGCTCAAGTGGCCGCAAAGAAGTTCGTTGGTGATATCTATAAACGAGTCCCCGTGCTGGATTCGGCTGCTCGTGGATCTACTAACACATTCGTTCAACGAGAGATAGGAGACGTTTTGTTGACTTGGGAAAACGAAGCGTTTCTTTCCATTGCAGAAGGTGGGAAAGATAAATTTGAAATCGTTGTTCCGTCAATCAGCATTTTGGCTGAACCCCCTGTTGCCGTTGTGGATAAGTTTGCAGCCAAGCACGGAGTTGCAGAAGTTGCAAAAGCCTACTTGGAATACCTTTACACACCGATCGGGCAGTCACTTGCAGCCAAACATCACTATCGCCCTGCTCTTCCTGATTCGGTAGACGCGAAGCTGCTCGCAACATTCCCCAAGGTCAACTTATTCAAGATTGACGATGCTTTCGGCGGTTGGGCAGCTGCTCAGAAAGAACACTTTATCGATGGCGGTGTTTTCGACCAGATCTATGAATCCAAGTAGGTCCGTCTCTCCGAGACGGACCTACTTGCAATTGATCGCAGTCGGTTAGAAATATTCGACATGAACATCATGTGTTGCAAGTCTGCAGAGAGACTTGTCTACGTGAACTATACAACAGCCATGAAGGCCACTGAGGCGACAACGCCAGGAGTAACAAAAGCGTAATGAAATCGCGATTCAAACAATACAGTGTCATTCCAGGATTCGGAATGACTCTTGGGTACACACTTCTTTATCTCACTCTGATCGTGCTGATTCCACTTTCAGGCCTATTCATTCAAACCATGAATTTGTCGTTTGCCGAATTCTGGAATCACGTCACTTCGCCGCGTGTCGTCGCATCTTACCGACTGACGTTTGGTGCTTCGTTTATTGGTGCGGCGATCAATGCAGTATTTGGATTCTTAATTGCATGGTGCCTTGTCCGCTATCGCTTCCCTGGTCGTCGATTGATGGACGCATTGGTGGACCTTCCATTTGCCTTGCCGACGGCCGTGTCAGGGATCGCGCTAACAACCATCTTTTCGAAGCACGGATGGATTGGTCAGTACTTAGAACCGCTTGGAATCAAAGCAGCCTATTCACCGATAGGTGTCGTGATCGCTTTGACATTTATTGGTTTACCTTTTGTAGTCAGAACGCTCCAGCCTGCGATTGAGGAACTGGAGAAAGAGGCGGAGGAAGCAGCGGCAAGCTTGGGAGCGAACCGATTGCAAACTTTTCTGCGAGTCATTCTTCCTACCGTGTTTCCAGCGTTATTGACAGGCTTTGCACTTGCCTTCGCTAGAGCCCTTGGCGAGTACGGTTCGGTTGTTTTCATTTCGGGCAACATGCCCGGACGAACAGAGATCACTTCGCTCCTGATCATTACCAAACTTGAGCAATACGACTTTGCAGGAGCCACCGCAATCGCTGTCGTAATGCTTGTCGTTTCCTTCGCAATCTTGCTGAGCATCAATCTGCTTCAGTGGTGGTTCAGCGTTGGACGAAGGAGGGTTGCTTGATCATGAGCCCACTTCAAGAAACACAAAGCTTGAACAATCAAAACAACTTGGAAACCAGCGTGTTAAAGCCTACAGCAAAATACATCGATTGGTTGTCGTCGCTGGTTCCGGGATTACTGATTACCTTGGCGATAGGATTCATGGCTCTGTTCCTGGTTTTACCTTTGTTGGTCATTTTCATCGAGGCATTTAAGCTTGGCCTTGGAGAGTACTTTAAGTCTTTTCAAGATCCATCTGCGTGGCACGCAGTAAAGCTAACCCTGATTGCCACAGGGATCTCGCTTCCGTTGAATCTCGTTTTCGGAATCGCGGCAGCATGGGCAATTGCGAAATTCGAGTTCGTCGGAAAAAGCGTTTTGATTACGTTGATCGACTTGCCGTTCGCAGTCTCACCCATCATCTCGGGGTTGATTTTTGTGTTGATGTTTGGGCTTCAAGGTTGGTTTGGAGCGTGGCTTGCCGAGCGTGATTTGCAAATCATTTTTGCCGTTCCTGGAATTGTGTTAGCAACTATCTTCGTAACGTTTCCTTTTGTTGCTCGAGAGCTAATACCTCTCATGCAAGAACAAGGTTCCGATGAAGAACAAGCGGCTATTTCATTAGGTGCAACTGGTTGGCAATCATTCTTTTACATCACCCTTCCAAATATTAAATGGGCGGTCTTGTACGGCGTCATCCTTTGTAACGCACGCGCGATGGGCGAGTTTGGGGCAGTCTCGGTTGTGTCTGGGCACATTCGTGGCAAAACCAATACTGTGCCTCTGCATATCGAGATTCTTTACAACGAATACAACGTTGTCGCAGCCTTTGCGATGGCATCGTTACTGGCCTTGATGGGATTGGTAACACTAGCGTTGAAAACCTTCCTGGAATGGAAAGTTCAACAAGATCGAAACACAACTCTTGAGCCAACATTGGCAGAGGTGCACTAAAATGGGAATTGAAGTTCAACGCGTTAGCAAAACATTCGGGTCATTCAAGGCGCTCAAGGATGTAAGCTTGAAGGTCAACGATGGCGAGCTAGTCACTCTGCTTGGACCATCCGGTTCTGGCAAGACAACCTTGCTACGAATCATCGCAGGATTAGAGTTGCCAGACGATGATGACAAGGGTGCCGTTCTGTTTTCAGGCGAAGATGTTGCGAAGAAGCATGTTCGCGATCGGCAAGTTGGCTTTGTGTTCCAACACTACGCACTGTTCAAACATATGAGTGTCTTTGACAACATCGCTTTTGGATTGCGAGTGAGACCTAAGCACGAGCGGCCAAGCAAGCAGGCGATCAAAGATAAAGTAATGTCGCTGTTGAAACTGATCCAACTGGAGCAGTTTGCAACCCGATTCCCTTCTCAACTCTCCGGCGGGCAACGTCAACGCGTTGCTCTAGCGAGAGCCTTAGCGATCGAGCCACGTGTGCTGCTGCTGGACGAACCGTTTGGCGCATTGGATGCAAAGGTTAGACAAGGGCTGCGAACTTGGCTTCGAAGGCTTCACGACGAAGTCCACGTGACGACCATCCTAGTCACGCACGATCAAGAAGAAGCATTAGAAGTCGCCGACCGTGTGGTTGTGATGAATCAATCGAAGATAGAACAAGTCGGTACACCGGAGGAAGTTTTCCACAAGCCAGCTTCCGAGTTCGTAATTGACTTCCTAGGAAACGTGAACGTCTTTAAAGGGCGTTTGGAATCCGGACGAGCTCACTTTGATACTTTGGCAATGGATGTTCCAGGGCTAGCGCATGCGCCCGCCGGACATGCAAACGTTTACGTACGTCCACATGATTTGGATATCGACAGACAAAAGAACGGCAGCCAGTCGCTTGCGGCGAACATTGAGCGAATCAACCCCGCCGGTGCGCACGCGAAGCTTACGCTTCTGGGCGTTGATGGAAATGAAATTCAGGTTGATTTACCGTTTGAGCGGTTTACAGCCTTGAATTTGAAGCCGGGCGAATTGGTTTACGTTTCACCGCGTAAGGTTCACGTCTTTGCGCCCGAGTACATGATTTAACACTGAATGCTCACTAAAACTATTCGAGAAAGAGATCCCAAAATGAGTAACGCCGATGCGAAGTCGCAGTCACAGCGATCGGAATCCAACGAAATCGCCAGTAATGATCCGTCGCTTCAAAGGATTCGTGAAGCACTCCGTGGACTTCGTTACGGATCAGTAAACGTCATCGTTCAAGACGGTCTGGTAATCCAGATAGATCGCCTAGAAAAATTCCGCGTTCGAAACTCGAACGAGTAAGAGATTCACGCTGAAACACGAAAGCAAATCTCAAGCGTATGGCGCCCAATCGCAAGAGTTTGCCTAATTTCAACCAACTCCCATGGTAAAGATGCCGATTGCTCGGCACGGAGTTGTCGTAACGGGTGCTGTCAACAGTAGACTCGCACCCAGATGCATCATTGCACCTATACCGCAGCAGCGGATGACTTGACGATCAAGCTGTTAAGGCGGCTTTTGGTCCGAGCAGCTTTGTTGACGTGGATGATCTTCTTTGATGCAGCTTGATCGAGTGCTTTGCTCATCTTCGACTGCATCGCCTTGGCTTCATCGAACTTCTTGGCGGTGACTAGTTCACGAAGCTTTTTGATGCCAGTCTTTAGAGAAGACTTCACTGCACGATTCTTCGCGCGAAGCTCAAGATTTTGACGATGACGCTTTTTAGCACTTTTTGTGTGGGGCATAGCAACAACAATAAACGGCAAAGACCAAACGAAGGGGAACTGTTAAAATTCTTCCCAATCGCCTCAAATGAAATTCCAGGGTTGCGTATGATGGACCAAAACTCAGAATTTGTCTAGGCGATTTTGTCCGCCTTGGAAACGATTCGTCCCTCTTTTTACAGAGTTGTCTCTTTGCCAGATATCCGCGTTGGAAAAGTCTATTTGGTAGGTGCGGGCCCGGGAGATCCGAAATTGCTGACTCTTCGTGCTGTCGAGGTACTGGCAATGGCGGATGTGGTGCTGTACGACGGCCTGGCCAACCTGGACCTGCAAAATTTCCTGCGAACGAAAATCCTCAAGGAAAATTTGACTGTTTTTCCGCTCAATCCGGTGCCGCGTGATGCATCATCAAAAGTGTCGTCAGCGACGTTGGGAGGGATTTCCGAGACGGCTGCTTTGCTGAAGACCGAGGGTTTCCGGGGAGACTGCGAATGGATTTCTGTAGGAAAACACGGTTCTCACCGGATTTGGAAACAGTCTGAGATTAACGATGCGATTGTCGATCACGCCAAGCTCGGGAAAACCGTCGTCAGGCTAAAAGGGGGTGACACCGGGATTTTCGCGCGAACTGGTGAAGAGTTGGAAAGGCTTGCGTGCGAGTCGATCCCATTCGAAGTGGTGCCGGGAATCACGGCCGCTTCCGCTGTCGCTGCCTATGCAGGAATTCCAATTACGCATCGCGACTGGGCTTCGGCAGTTGCTTTAGTAACGGGGCATTCGCAACCGTCTGACGGTGGTCCGGAGTCCGACGAGACTTTTGACTGGAACTCCATTGCAGCGTTTCCTGGGACAGTTGTCATTTATATGGGGGTAACAACTGTCGGAGACTGGAGCCGACGATTGATCTTGGCGGGTAAATCGCCAGAAACGCCTGTCGCGCTTGTCCGTCGATGCTCTTGGCCAGATCAAGAAACGATCTTGTGTAGCTTGGGTGAGGCGGCCGCCAGAATGACTCCAGCTTCGAAATTTCGGCCCCCTGTTTTAGTCGTAATTGGCCCCGTCGCGCACTTGGGCGAACCCTTTAACTGGTTTCAAAAGCGGCCTCTGTTTGGAAAAAAGATCCTGCTTTGCCGTCCCCAGGACAATTCCGATCGCACTGCGGAAGCGTTGGAATCGCTGGGAGCGACCGTCTATTCTCAGCCAGCGTTACACGTTGAACCGCCAGAGAGTTGGTTAGAACTAGACAGTGAGATCGAGAGGCTTTCGCAGTATCACTGGATCATTTTTAGCTCCCGATTTGGCGTTCGTGCGCTCTTGGATAGAGTCCATTCGCTCGGAAAGGATTCACGCGTACTTGGCAATTGCCGATTGGCTGGAGTCGGGCCGTCGGTTCGTGAAGAGCTGGAAAAGTACCACCCTCGAGCGGATTTGATCGCGAGCTCGCCTTATGGGGCCAAACCGTTGCTGCGCGAGTTACTCCAGAGCACGAGCGGCCTCTCCGAAAAATCCACCGATCCGAAAATTCGTTTTTTG
>JAIYDQ010000049.1 GCA_027487375.1 Planctomycetaceae bacterium | reverse complement strand
CTTCCGAAGGAGCAGCAACAACGGGCACGGTTAATCGGTCTGGGGCTTGCGATGGGCTTCCGAATTCTATTGCTATGCTTTATTGCAACGATCGTATCGTGGACCCAGCCGCTGTTTCGAATTGATCAGATTTTGCCGGCATCTTTGGACTCACTGGTAGCAGGGTTGGATCAGATCAATGAAGTCTCTGTACGCGATTTGATTTTGTTTGGTGGCGGATTGTTTTTGATCTATCAAAGCGTCCGTGAGATTCACCATCTGACGGAATCCCATGACGAAGCCGAGTCGACAGCCAACGTTCGGCCAGCCAAGTTCGGAGCGGTCCTTGTTCAGATCGCCCTGCTCGATATCGTTTTTTCGCTAGACTCGGTCATCACTGCGGTCGGCATGGTCGACAACATCTCTATCATGATTGCGGCCGTCATGATTTCCGTCTTCGTTATGATGGTTTTTGCAAAACCCATATCCACCTTCGTGATGAGTCACCCATCGGTGAAGGTGCTGGCTCTCTCATTCCTACTGATGATTGGCGTAATGTTGGTGGCAGAAGGGTTTGGTACCCACTTCAACAAGAACTACATTTATTTTGCGATGGCCTTTTCGCTCGCAGTGGAGTTGCTGAACCTACGTGTAAGCAAGAAGCGTACAAGCGAAAATGTGAAGCTAGAAACAATTCCCAAACACGGAGAGGAGCAAAATGCAATCGTCTGAGCGATCTGCGACCGCTGCTCAACTACCGCCAACTTTTGTTGTTGGTATCGGGGCGTCGGCCGGTGGCTTGGAGTCTTTGGAAAAACTATTTCAAAATTTGCCTGCCGACACTGGCATGGCCTTCGTGATCATTCAGCACTTGTCGCCCGACTTCAAGAGCATGATGTACGAACTTCTCGCTCGCGACACCAAAATGCAGATTCATCGCGTGGAGGATGGGATGCCGATCGAAGCGAATCATGTATATCTTTTACCCCCCAGGAAAGAGATCATCATTGCGGGTGGCAAGCTACATTTGATGGACAAAGATCTGAGTAAGGGCCTAACCTTGCCGATCGACCATTTTTTTGAGTCACTTGCTCGCGAGTGTGGATCACGCGGAATTGGGATTATCTTGTCGGGAAGCGGTTCGGACGGATCGCGTGGAATTCGTGACCTCTCCCAAGCAGGAGGGCTGGTGATTTGCGAGAGCGAAACCACTGCAAAATTTGATGGGATGCCGTTGAGTGCTCAAGCAACCGGAATCGTGGATATGGTTTTAATGCCTCAGGAGATAGGAGCCGCATTAATCCAATATGCCTCAAACCCGCAGGAGGCGAAGCGCGATAGTGATTTATCCTACAAGCGCGAGCAACTGCGTTTAGGCTTGCGAGGTTTGGATGCGATCTACGAGTTGTTTCGGCACGAGTACGACCTTGACTTTTCGGTTTACAAGGAAGCGACCGTACATCGTCGAATTAGCAGACGCGTTGCAATGTCTGGGGTACCAACCATCGACAGCTACGCCGAGCGGCTTCGAAACGACAAGTCGGAACTCAATCAACTTTATCAGGACTTGCTGATCGGGGTGACTCAGTTCTTTCGTGACGAGGAGCCGTTTCAATACTTGAAAGCCACCGTGGTCCCTGAACTGCTGCGGAAGAGAGAGCTAGACCGCACGATTCGAATCTGGGTATCAGCCTGTGCGACGGGCGAAGAAGCCTACTCGATTGCAATTCTATTTCACGAGGCATTCGAGGCAGCCGGTCGACCGCCTCAGATGAAGATCTTCGCGACCGATGTGCACAAAAAGTCATTGATACAAGCGGGGCGTGGTGTCTTTCGCGAAGAATCGATGAAGCATGTATCCCAAGAACGCCGCAATCGATACTTCGTAAAGCATGACGACATCTATCAAATTTCAAACGACATTCGAGAGATGATTGTCTTTGCACCCCACAATATCCATCGTGATGCCCCCTTTACGGACCTTGACTTTGTTTCGTGCAGAAACTTGCTGATTTACTTACAGCCATCAGCCCAAACCAAGGCACTCTCGTTATTCCATTTTGGTCTCAACACCGACGGAATCTTGTTTCTCGGAAGTAGCGAGTCCCCAGGTGAATTAGCAAGCGAGTTCGAAACAGTACACGAGCGAAACAAGGTCTATCGTAAATGGCGACAAGCGCGTTTACCTGCCGAAATTCGGATGCCCTCGGTACGCAGCTTAGGGCTCAATGCGCCTTCGGCAGCTCTTCGAAGTTTTTCCAGCCCCAACAAAACTGCGGATACAGGACTATTGCGAGTCTACGACCACTTACTCAGCAAGTACATGCCGCCCAGTTTACTGATCAACGAAAAACGAGAACTGGTTGATAGCTTCGGGGGGGCAGAAAAGCTTCTTCGGCTCCCAAAGCGAAGACCTTCCTTGGATGTATTTGATCTCATCGATCCAAGTCTTCGCACCACATTAATCGGCGCGCTACAACGTGTCTTGAAGACAGAGACTCAGGTTTGCTTTTCAGGTGTCAAAATAGCGAGCGAGTCGAGCGAGCAGACTTACAACTTAACGGTCGAGCCATTTCGCAATCCATCTACTCACGCGTTGCAGTATCTGTTGACTTTCGATCCTATTGGTCCAGTAGTCCATCCCAAGCCAAGCGCCTTCGAAGTTGCCCCTGATGTGAGCGAAGTATCCAGTTCGCAAATGCGACAACTTGAAGAAGATCTTCGGTATACCAAAGAAAATCTTCAAGCAACCATCGAAGAACTGGAGACGAGCAACGAAGAGTTACAAGCAACCAACGAAGAATTAGTCGCCTCCAACGAGGAACTCCAAAGCACCAATGAGGAACTTCACTCGGTGAACGAGGAACTCTACTCGGTCAATGCGGAACATCAACGTAAGATTGGCGAGTTGGCGGAAGTCAATCACGACATGTACCATCTGCTTGAGAATACCGACGTAGCGACAATCTTCTTGGACCGCGACTTGCGTATACGAAAGTTTACCTCACGTGTACGCAAAATCTTTGACTTGATTGATCAGGATGTCGGGCGCCCTATCTCCAGTTTCGCGCATCGAATTCGCTTGGAAGATATGCTAGATCGTATAAAGCAGGTGCGTGAGGATGGGAAACTGTTTGAATCGGAAGTACATACAATTGATGGCGCCTGCTATCTGTTGCGAATTCTTCCCCACTGTATTGATCAAGAGATTGATGGCGTTGTGATTGTGATGGTCGATCTAGCTCCTCTAGAAGATCTACGTGGGCGCGTACGATGGATGTCATCGATTGTTGCATCGACCGACGATGCGATTATTGGTCAAGACTTGGATGGGATCATTACCAGTTGGAACGTCGGAGCGCAGAACCTTTATGGTTACACTCCCGAAGAGGCAATTGGAAGGCACGTTTCTTTTTTAGTACCGAGCAACCGAGACGCTGAGGTTACGGAGTATTTGAATCACATCAAGAACGGTGAGCCGGTTAGGACTTTAGAAACGGTTCGGTTGCGACAGGATGGCAAGCAAGTCTATGTCTCGTTGACGATTTCCGCTGTTCGGGATGCATTAGATAGGCTGATCGGTATCTCCAAGATCGCAAGAGATGTCACGGAGCGTGTTGAGGTGGAGGCGAAGCTGCGCGATCAAGCGAAGCAACGCGATATGTTTCTTGCGATGCTCTCTCACGAACTGCGCAACCCACTCAGCGCAGTTTTGACCGCAAGCCGATATCTTTCTGACGAACGATCTGCCTCAGCAAACCATCCTCGCGCAATTGCAACCATACAGCGTCAAGCCTCGCTGATGGCTTCCTTGCTGGACGACCTACTGGATGTATCAAGAGTATCGCTAGGGAAGATTGATTTAACATTAAGCGTCTTCAACCTTGCCGATCTGGTGGAAGCTATTCGCGAGACAACTTTGCCTGAAATCAACCTGCATCAATCTAAACTTCAATTTGACATCCAGACCAACGAGCTATTTGTGCAAGCGGATTGGGCGCGGCTGATCCAAGTTCATGTCAACTTGATTCATAATGCAGCAAAGTACTCGCCACCTGGGAGCCCAATTTTTGTCACGATGCGGTCGGAGAATGGGCAAGCCGTCGTGACCGTGCGCGATGAAGGTTCGGGGATTCCTGCCGATTTTTTGCCACGAATTTTTGAACCGTTTGTCCAGTCGGATGAAACGTTAGACCGCTCAGAAGGGGGCTTAGGTGTAGGGCTAACACTTGTGAAGTCGTTAGTGGAGTTGCACGGGGGCACGGTTGAAGCCTTCAGTGATGGACGTGACAGCGGAAGCACTTTTGTGTTCCGGTTACCACTTACTGATTTGCGGCCACCATCAGATGACTTGAGAGCGACCAACGTCCGGACCGTCTCGCAAAAACCCGATCAGTCCCAATCAAACTTGCCACGGAAACGCATCGTCCTAGTCGAAGACATCGATGATAACCGCGAGATGCTCCAGTCGATATTGGAACTTGATGGTCACGAGGTCATCGCAGCTATGGATGGCGAAGCTGGATGCGATGCGATCTCGTCCCATAAACCAGACGTGGCTCTGATCGACATTGGGTTACCTGGAATGAATGGCTACGAAGTAGCACGACAAATTCGCCAAGATCCAACTTGCAATCAAGTACGCTTAATCGCATTAACAGGCTACGGTCAAAGCACAGATATAGCGAACGCCATGGCAGCTGGCTTCAATGCCCACTTGGTAAAGCCAATCGATCCGAACGCCCTTGCGTCCGTTCTCAACTCCTAGCGCAATGCTTGTGTAGCTGTAGGATAGGCTTCCGGCTTGTCGGTTTCGCAATCGACAGGCTGGAGCATGGTCATCGTGCTGAACGCAGAACACTTCGCTACGACTTCGATCGACTCAATACCAAGTTGTCGCGGTGGACTACTTCTTCGTAAGGGCACACTCCCAAGATCTCTTCAATACGATCAGATCGACATCCGGCAATTTTCTTCGCATCTGCAGAACTATAGTTACTTTGACCGCGAGCCAACTCTGCTCCGTCGATGCTGAGGATCGAGATTGGATCCCCCTTTTCGAAATCGCCTTGGACTTCACGAATACCAATCGGTAGCAAGGACTTTCCCTGCTCAAGCATTGCTCGTCCAGCTCCCGCATCAATGACAAGCGAACCTGCGCACTGAGCACTAAATCCAATCCAACGCTTTTTGGGTGTAAGTGTTTTCTCTTGCGGAAGAAAGAGGCTTCCCAAAAGCTCGCCGTCGGCTAGTCGTGGAAGAACTTGCGGTTCGCGTCCCCATGCGATTACCACTCCTTGTCCACTGCCGGTTACGAAGCTTGCGGCAGCCAACTTGCTCGCCATGCCACCCTTGCTGACGCCCGTCTTTCGATCTCGCACCAAGTCTTCCACAGAGCTGTCGACTTTCGGAATCGTGTGAATGACCTCAGCAGCCGGATCGATCGGGTCGCGATCGTAAAGCCCACGTACATCACTCAATATCACGAGCATGGGACGGGTGAACAATCCTGCAACCATCGCGGCAAGGCGATCGTTATCACCAAAGGTCGTCTTCAGTTCATCAACCGCTACCGTGTCATTTTCATTGATGATCGGAATCGCACCAAGCTTGTGAAGGCTGTGAAGAGTGTTGCGGACATTGAGATAGCGAACTCGATCATCAAGGTCCGAGGCAGTCAGGAGAACTTGGGCCGCGTGATGCCCACGTCTTGTAAGACATTCTTCGTAAACTTGAACCAAGTAGGCTTGTCCGACTGCAGCAACAGCCTGCAAAGTCGCAAGATCTCGCGGTCGCCCAGGTAGTCCCAAACGGCCAACTCCAGAAGCAACAGCACCACTACTGACCAAGACGACTTGTTTACCTCGCTCGACTAAATCGACAAGCTGGTTGCTGAGGTTTTCGATCTGCTTGAGGTCGAGCCGGCTCTCGGGAGTCGTCAACGCACGCGATCCAACCTTGATTACCCAAACCTCGGCTTGATCAACAACTGTTTTTCGAATCTGTTCATCCGATATCCCAGAAGGCGAACCTGGCACGTTGGAAGCTTCCGGTTTTTGTGAGCTCATGAAAAATCAGGATGTGGCGAAAGCGGCAAAATCAATCTGGAGTTATCCTAGCAGGTTCCCACGATTCAGAAAGACGCGGATACCGAACAGCCACGATCCAGAAACCAACAAGCCGTATCAAAACTGGCTACATTAGCCGACGCCCGTCGTAGGCTCTTAATGCAGCGATTAGCAGAATCGCTCCAACAGTCGCAGTCACCAAACTGCCGACCAGACCAGTCGCAGCCAAGCCGAGCAATGAGAATACAAAGCCCCCCAATAAACTGCCGATCACGCCAACCACAAGATACTGCAGCCAATTAGAGCTACCCGTCTTCATGATCTGACCCGCCAACCAACCAGCAGCCAAACCTATAAGTATGAACCAGATGAAACTCATACTTTAGATCTGTGCCTGCTTGGCGAGTTCGTCGCGGAGTTGTGCTGCTAGTTCGTACTGCTCGGACTTGACAGCTTCAGCAAGTCTCTCTTCAAGGCTCGGCCCCAACTTGTACTGATTGCGAAGCGAGCTTCGTAACTCGGTCAACTTTTCAACCATCTCGTCGTCCTCGAATTGGTCCTCCGCGTCGTGTTCTGTAAAGACTTGGAGCATTGCTTCAAGGCCTTTATTGATCTCTGCAATTGCAGGTTGTGCACCGGCATCATCTAGGGCTGCCAAGGCTGCGGCTTGTGTGCGTTGGAAAAGGACAAACGGGCGATACTGTTCGTGGCTGATCGTCCACTCTTCGTCATTGCAATGGTCCAGGCACACATCCATCAAAGCGAGCGTGTGATCAGCATCTTCAATCGCTCTGTGGTAATGCTGGAGACGAAGCCACGATATTCTTCGCTGATAGTACTGCACAAATTCGCGATCGACTTCAAAACAGTCTTCGTCAGTCATATTGAAATCAGCATCGCGTTCTTCCGCATCCAACAAGTAGTCCAAATAGCTGGCATGGCCCTTGGGTTTTCTTCCGTCTGGGCGCCCCTGAGTTTCCATTTGCAGCAACCCCAAGTCGACTCGCATTTGGAGAACATCGCGGTTGTCCCCTCCTTTGACCAATCGAACCGATGGAATCTTCGGATCAAACTCCCACTCCTTGAGCAAGTTGTCCAAATGCTTGTTCGATCTCATAGCCTTCTCTCTGCAAGTCAAGTCTTGTACGAACGAACCGTCTATTGTGGTGTCAGAATCCGTCTTGTTCTGGAATTCCAAATCGCCGAAACCAGCACTCGAGCCCCCACCGCCATTATAGTTTCGGTCATCCGCCTGATTGTTATTCGAGTATACCATGCAATTTCTCCAAATCGAAGATGTCTGTTACTTGGAATTCCTATCAACATCATTCACGAACAATTGAGAAAAGGCCAGTAACAGCTAGGGAAATGCTTAGTTTTTAAGCGAACACCTCAAGTCGACACTGACTCGATCAGCGTTCTTAAGTGGTGATTCTTACCCATTGTCGATGCTCCTAAACGTAAGGTTAATACGTTCTCCGACGAGCTGTTTCGTCTTTGGAACTTCGTGCTGCCAAAACTGTTGCATGGTTCCAGCCATAATGATGAGTGTGCCGTGATCAACTAAAAAGGTCCTTGTTTCTCGAGTTTCGTTATGCCGTATCCGAAACTTTCGTGTCGCTCCCAGAGACAATGATCCAATCACGTTTCCCATTTCCGGTTCGTCATCGGCATGCCACCCCATGCTGTCTGCTCCATTACGATACCGATTCAGCAAACAGTAGTTGTACTCACCAAGGACCCCTTCAATGCGACTCTTAATCTCTAAAAGTGTCGGTGTCCAAGGTAACGCAACGTTCACAACCCCAGAGTACCTATAGGAAACCCCAGGATCGCCGTAGGAAGCGATAAGCCTTGGCTGCATGTGCCCGAAAATGCCTGGCTTCTGCTCCCAAACACATTCATCCCGAAGTGCATCGAAGTACCGGCTAGCCAAAGCTTCCGGGAGAAACTCCGTATCGAAAAGGATGATGCCACCATCTGCAAGATCGATCGTTTGCATGTTTGTTTCGTCTAGATGCCAAACCAAAGCAGGAGTTGCTACGCCAAGCCCGCAGTCGAAGATGCTAGTCACGGATTATAAATCAGTACCGATTTAGTGACGTCACGCCCAAGACACTGTATCAGTGCTTTACGAACAACTTCTTTCGAGTGGTATCTTAGCGCACCATGCAAGCCCCTTTTTTCAAGCATTCATTGCGCTGGGAGGCAGCCCCAGAAAAGACGAAAGCCGCAGAGATTTCTCTCAACGGCTTTCTTGATTCACGCAGCAGCATCAACCGCCGCGATAGTATTTAGGACCTTAAGCCCCTGGCATCACGCCAACATCATCACCGGAACCACGAGTGCCTAAAGCACCCCATACACCGAACGGAGAAGGGCTATTCCAGTTGGCCGTTTGGTTGTTCCCGTTTCTACCCGGAGCAGTGTAATCGGCTGCTGTTGCTCCAGGAGTTGTGTTGGTCGTATCGATCTCGTTAGGAATAAACTTTACAGCGTTATCGAACGTCACGACGTGAGCACCACCAAAGTGATAGCTCCCAGCAGTATTGATCCGTGTGGCAGGAGTACCTGTTACGCCGCAGGACGCGCTATTGGGGCCGTTGATCGTCTGGAAACCGATGAAAGTAGTGTGTGGTCGAAGCCATGAACCGCCTTGTGCCGATGAAAACACCGTTGAGCCCGTGGTAGGTGTTGGGTAGATACCACCACGCACTGTTTGCCGACAAAGCATTACATCGAGAGACGCGGCTCCAGCATCGTTCCTGTTGGACGCCATCAGAATTGCTCTTCCTTGAACCGGTGGATTGATCGCAGGGGCAGCTGCTCCGAACGTCGGATCCGCTTGCCCTCTCGCGGTTGCAAGCTCGCCAAACATGATCGTGTTAGATGTACCATCTGTTACCGCTGCTAGTGGCAATTGGAAGCCTCTCGGGAAGGGACCTCGGAATGTATCATTGTCGATACTGTTTCCACTAATGCCAACAATGTTATCGCCCATGTTAAACACATAGTTGACCCGCGCATGGGATGTAACCGAGCTTGGATTTAGTCGACCTGGATCCGAGGGGCAACGGAAAAAACCAATTTGCGTACGAGAAGGTTGGTAAACGGGCGCACTCCCCCATGGTGGCACCCAAGCTCCGCCCACTCTCATCCCGTATCCTAAGAACACGATTGCTGGTGCTGGCGCCGTTTGAGTAAAACCCGAATCGATCTGGTTGAACAGTACTTGCTGTTCCATCATCGGAAGCATCCCAACGTAACCGCTAAATGCAGGAATATCATCGGGCAATATGGTCATCCCCGTTCTTGGGTTTGGAAGTCCCCAACCTGCCGCCATTGCCGGACGTAGCTTGTAAGAATACTCGTAGTTCAGTAGTGCAATACCAAACTGACGAATGTTGCTGCTGCACGACATGCGTCGTGCGGCTTCTCGCGCTTGCTGGATCGCAGGTAAAAGCAAACCAGCCAAAATACCGATAATCGCAATGACCACCAGCAGTTCTACCAACGTAAAACCTTGCCGAAATGTACGCTTCATACAAAAATGTCTCACAAAAGTCCCAATGAAAATTAATATAAAGTTAACCTAACGTAGGATAAGGCAACCTTATCTGAGACGCAATAAGTATTTTCTTGCATTTAATGGATAAACGGCCCTGGTGAGTGGCCCGTCGCCAGCACCAATCGGGGGTTATTCGCTGCGCAAATCCATTTTTTGAATCTTCATCGGTAGGCGAAGGTCGTTAGCCCCGGTTTCCACAGGGAATTCGGGCGCCACTATGGCAAGCCAAACAGGCGGTGTTTCGGCGATTTTCTCATCCGCGCAAGCCTACAGTCCAGCAACCCCCAATCCCCTTACCTGAAAACGGATGCAGTCCCAACCGGGACAACAGCCCATTCGGCCGCAACGGCCAGAGGTCCAAAGCACATTTCTGACCAGCCGAGAGAGGATGAATTCCGAGAGCAAGTCAATTATCCAAAATACGGACTGAGCCGTGAGCGCTAGCTCCGGGTTGGTATGGGAAAATTCGGAGCTTGCGCCCATGGCTCATCGCCCAGCATGAGAAACTGACTCCCCCTGGGTGATTTCCAACGAAACTTGGACAATGATTGCGAGGTAGTTTATGCTGTAGCTTGGGTTTTCCTTTCGCCGTCAGGCCGGCATCCTGCCTTTTCCGTAATCCTCTCAAGCATGATTCGCGAATTTCCAAGATTGATGGGCGCCTTACGAAGGCTTGGCCGTGGAGCCCAACGGCGGCGAAAAGCCTGCTTCAGGCCATTATCGATGGAAACGCTTGACCCTCGATTCGCCCTCGCCGGCGACTTTGCGTCATTCGCAGCCGAGGGAGAAGCGGCTCCCGACTTGGTTGCCTTTGCCAAGGCAGTCTCCGCAGCAGGAATTCGCATCTTCGGGGCGGATTGGACTGCGGAAACGACAAACCAACTCAATCTCTTCGAGGATGGAGCTCGCTACTTAAACTACTTCGAAGCATTCAACGGCGACCGAACACAAAACAGTATCGGCGTAGCTGAAAACATTACCGCGGTCCCGACTTGGAAGGGAAGCAACAACGTCAACGTCCCAGCCATTTTTACACCTGCAGAACTCTCTGCAGCCACAGGCATACCGATTCCCCAATCAAACACGCCGTCATTTTTCCCGATCTCCTCGCAGGTAGTAGCAAAGGGTTCACCACTGCACGTCCCAATCGATGCGTATGATCCAAATGGAAACCCACTAACCTTTACGGTTACCAGCAGCCAACCGGGCAACGTCGCTGCAGTGATTCTTCAAAACAACCAAAGCGCACGCATCACGGTAGAAGGCTACGGTGATATGGTCTTCGAACTTTTTAATGCCGAAGCGCCCCGCGTCGTAGAGCGATTCGTGACTCTCGCGAACGCTGGATTCTATAACACAACTCAAAATCGATCGATGACGTTTCATCGTTCGGTGCAGAACTTTGTTATACAGGGTGGAGACCCACTCGGTAACGGCACCGGAGGATCTACGCTTGGAGACTTTGATGATCAATTCAATTTGAATCTACAGCATAACCGTTCGGGTGTTTTGTCTTACGCGAAATCTTTCGACGATACGAACGATTCCCAATTCTTTGTCACAGCCGGACCGACTCGATTTCTTGACTACAACCACTCGATATTTGGTCAACTGATCGAAGGCGATAGAGCTCGCGCGGGTATCAACCGAATAGCAGTGGACGGAAGCGATAGACCACTTGCACCGGTCGTTATGAAAAGCGTTACCATTTTCAACGACACGGAAAATGGACTCCTGCGGCTCGTTTCCTTGGGGGCTCCTGGTTCGACATCGGATATCACAGTGACAGCTCGTGATAGCGAGGGAAACCAGTTCTCACAAACCTTTACTGTCACCGTATCTAACGACACATCTAATGGAGCTCCCTTTCTCGCAGACATACCACTGCTGAAGGGAACAACCAACGCACCAATAAACTACCAGCTCGCGTCAACCGACCAGGAAGGCGATGCGCGTTGGTATCTCGCCGCTCCTCCTCTGAACTCACCGCTTCAAATCACAGTCAATTCCGAGACCGGTGCAATCGTAGTGCAACCAAACGCAGGCTTCGTTGGAGAAGCAGCGTTCGCCGTCTATGTCGCGCGTGGACCACTCGTGCAAAGCGACCTAGATGATTCGACCCTGTTCGATTTTCAAGTCGTAAACGTGCAGATTTCGAACCCGTTTTCAATCGCTGTGAATCCGTCGTTGACGATTGAAAAAGGGGGGGCCGCTTCCGGTACAGTAACACGCGTGGGAGTACCAATCGGGGAGCCACTCACGGTCTCGTTATCGAGTAGCAATCCTCTCAAACTCAGTGTCCCTACCTCGGTTACCATCCCAGCAAACCAAACGTCAGCCTCTTTTTCCGCGACCATACTCGACAACAGCGCCGTTGACGGCACAGAACTCGTAACGATCACTGGAACCGGTTTGAGCTTCAGTGCCACCACATCAATCAACGTTCTCGACGACGATACGACTAGCCCTTGGCATAATGCGTCGGCGCCATTTGATGTGGACCGAAATGGATTTATTGTCCCGCTAGATGTGCTCCTAGTAATCAACGCTATCGCATCGCAGGGGATCAGACTTCTTCCGATTCCCGACCAACCCGTCCTTTTTTCGATCGACACAGATGGCGACTACTTCCTGACGCCTTTAGATGTGCTCAGGGTAATTAATTTCATAAGCCGCCGTCCATCTGGCGAAGGCGAATCGGCAGTGACAACATCAACTCAAGAACAGTCGAATCTGCCAGAAACCACTCAAGACCTCGACGCACATGCGCTAGCCCTCTCAGCATGGTTGTACGATGAAGCCAATGCATTAAGGCAACGCAGGTCGCGTTAGAATCTTGATAAGACATCCGTACCCTACAGAGTGCAAAGACATTCTGGAGTTTTCGGACGAGTTTGCGTTAGGCGAGGTAACGTTTCTCGCCTCGATTATTTCTCTCGTCAGTTATTCGGTGCGGAATCCCAAGACATCCCGTACAAACATGCGAGAGAACTCGCCAATTGTGCTTCCCCAAAGCAATGCTTGGATAGCTATAGCTAGCCAGCTTGCGCTAGCATGTTCTTCTGCAGAAATCGATGAATAGGGTGGCGGCCCCGCTGTTAACAAGCCTCACTCGGCTTGCAATACTTGACGTTGTTTTGGCATGCATCATCGGGGAGAGAGATCGGAACACTTCGATGGACTAAGCGAGTAATCCGACTGGATCTTGATACAAAACCGGTTTTCGACACATTACCGAGATCGCCCTGAGGAAGGACGAAATCGGGTAACGATGCTCATCGCACACTTTTCAACTCGCATGCGGTATTGCTGGATGTCCTAAGCCATCCGATGGGAACTTTTAATCGGCTCTTTGTTTACCCCAACAACCACGTTATTTCAACAAGCGAGTTGTTGCTCTGGTGCTACAGCAGTGGCAGGTTGTGAAATCGAATAACTTGGGATTGCTTCAGAAACTTTGGTCACATTTCCAGCCACGTGAAATTGCTCTAGTGTCCACTCCGCGCGTTTGGCTTCGCCTCGGTCTAGTTGTTGTTGAGCAATGTCGAGTGTTTGCTGTAACGAATTGATTTGGTTTTGAATCTCGCTCTGGGCTTGCGTCTGGTTCTGGGATTTCTTGGATGTTCGAGCATACTTTTGTCCCAAATCGGAACTTGCGAGCTCGCTGCGAAGGGCTCGAATCTTAGGGTCCGCATCGATCCCAACTTGAACCCTGTTTCCTGTGATCCTTAAAACTTGAACCTTCAAATCCAAGTCCGGAAAAGTGATTCCTTCTCCTTCGCTTCGTGACAGTACTAACATGCCGGCCTCCAGTGCTGGTTTCCCACGGACATTTCGTCCGAGTTCCTAGACTAAAACGGTGCTCTGCACATCCTTGTCTCCATTTCGCCATCCTAGCGACATAGTGAACATATAGGAACACACACCACTTCGTCAATAGCACTAAGTTGACGTTTGAATACGTCGCCATCAGAACCGTTTGTGATTGCGCTCCAAGGACGCGTTTCGCCAGGGACACAAGTCCCCGGTTGCGTTACACAGTAATTTCCGAGCCCACCTGGGCTGCAAACGCAAATTGATCAATGTCCGGGAGCTTGCATCCTCGGCAAGCAGCTGTCGTAGCTTCGGCACAAATAAGAGAATGGAACTTCAAAACTTACGCGTCGGGTTAAGGAAAACAAAGCATTTTGAAGGTCAGTTGTCGCTGTTCAACTAAGTTAGCTAAGTTCGCAAGAGTTCAGATTTACTTTCAAAGCTGTTGAGATTTCAGATGTCTTACGATAGCCGCTAGGACCACGAGATATGACTTTTCATCTGTTCAAATCAGTAGTCGCAGTCTTGGGCTGGTAGGTATTAGGCTCAAAAGATTCCGTTGCTTGAACGATTCTTCAGGGCTTTTACTCCTCAGTCGCAAATCGCTCTTTCGATGAGCTCGGAATGCGTGCTCCGGATTTCACGCTAACCGTGGGTTATACTTAAGCGATGGTGGGCCGCGAGATGCGAAAGTTGCATCTCATTGAGCCAGCCCGACTGAATTCTTGCCTTTTTCCCCCAAAGCTTATTCGTCTATGCATCCGCTTGGTTTCTTACGCGTTTCAGCCGCTTCTCCAGAGGTGACTGTTGCGGACCCTGCAGCCAATGCGGCAAGCATTCTCGCATGCGCCTCCGCGTTGAGCGACTCCGATCTCATTGTGTTCCCGGAACTGTCGATTTGCGGATACACCTGCGGCGACTTGTTCGGCCAATCGCTGCTGCTCGAAAAGTCGCTCGAAGCGCTCGGAAAAATTGTCGCGTCCTCCAATGGCATCCAGCAACTGTGGGCCGTTGGATTACCTCTGGTAGTTCAGGGTCGGCTTTTGAATGTGGCTGCGATGATTGCTAACGGAAAGCTTTTGGGCTTTGTCCCCAAGCAGTACCTACCAAACTACCTCGAGTTCTACGAGCAGCGATGGTTCCATAGTGGTTCTGATTCGGTACCCGATTCGATAATGCTCGACGGGCTCGGTGAAATTCCAATCGGGTGCGATCTCTTGTTCGAGTGCGGCGAAGCGAAGATCGGTGTCGAGATCTGTGAAGACCTTTGGATGCCAGTCCCACCAAGTTCGCTACAGGCTCTTGCGGGGGCGAATGTCCTGCTGAATCTATCGGCTAGCAACGAAACGATCGGCAAGGCTCGCTACCGATCCAACTTAGTCACCAGCCAGTCCGGACGTTGCATAGCAGCCTACATATACAGTAGCAGCGGTCCTTCAGAGTCGACCACCGATATCGTCTTCGGAGGTCACTGCATGATCGCTGAAGGCGGAACCATGCTGGCCGAACGAAAATTCGGGGACGGGTCTGGTCCAACCATCACCAGCGACATTGACCTTCGTCGCATTGATCACGACCGCAGAGCAACGGGAACGTTTCATGATGGACTGAAAGTGCTTCCCGAGGGCTATTCACCTCGTCGAATCGGATTTTCGTTACGCAGCGAACCATGCCCACTGGTACGTCAATACTCAGGCAACCCGTTCATTCCTAGCGCAGCCGACGAACTCGAGCATCGCTGTCACGAGATTTTCGAAATTCAATGTGCGGGTCTCTCGAAGCGAGTCTCTCAAATACCCGCCACGATCCCATTGTCGATAGGTGTCTCTGGCGGTTTGGATTCGACGCTCGCATTGCTGGCTGCCGTGCGAATGGCCGATGGAATGGGCATCGATCGTCAGCGAATTCATGGAGTCAGCTTGCCTGGATTCGGCACCTCGAATGGAACACGCACAAACGCATCGGACTTAATGCGACTGCTGAAGATAAGGTGCGAGGAGATTGATATACGCGAAAACTGCCTCCAGAACTTTCGTGACCTTAAGCACTCACCCTTTGGAATTGCAATCGATGGCCACTCTGTCGATTCCTTTCAGAAATTGATCGAACATCTTCCCGATCATCATCGAAGTGACCTGACATTCGAAAACGTACAAGCTCGGGTGAGGACATTACTTCTCATGAGTCGCGGGTTTGTGCTCGGGACAGGTGATCTATCCGAGGCGGCGCTTGGCTGGTCGACCTACAACGCGGATCATATGTCGATGTACAACGTCAACTGCAGCATTCCCAAAACGCTGGTTCGTTTCCTAGTTCGATATGTTGCCGAGCATTACTTCGAAGGCGAAACGCGACGAGTACTTCTAGCAATTGTCGATACTCCGATCTCACCCGAACTGCTCCCTCTCTCGAAAGACGGAAAGATAACGCAATCAACCGAAGCAACCGTGGGAGCTTACGAGCTACACGATTTTTTTCTTTACCACTTCATTCGAACCGGTTCCAGTCCCGACCGACTGCTGCTGCTGAGTGAACACGCAAAGTTCTCTCGCGATTACTCAAAATCGGAGATACGTCAGACTCTCAAGCTCTTTCTCAAACGATTCTTTACCAATCAATTCAAGCGATCCTGCGTCCCTGATGGCCCCAAAGTCGGCAGTGTCTCGCTGTCGCCTCGCGGTGACTGGCGAATGCCAAGCGATGCAAGCGTAGCAGCTTGGTTAGATGATTTCGATAGCTAGTTGGATAGCGCTAGGTTTGCGTTGAAGTTCAGACATTAGCCGCTTTGGGCAATTTCAAGGTGCTCGGCGCCTAAAGACTGTGCTCCAGCACGATTGCGATCGATTAACGTGCTCGACCTAGCGGTGTCCAACTTGAATTCTCCGCGCAAGGATGGCGTGCCTGAGACAGCTCCACGTAGTCTCATCTCTCCAAGGCGAGACTTGCACCGCGCATCGAAGAGAGAATTAACTACGCTCCAAATTTCCGAACGTCAATAACGTGACTCTTCACGGAGGAAGGAGTCTTGCCTTCAATCGGAGGCGACGCAATGGTAAACGCAGAAAGTGGAGTGATGTGAAGCGAGTGGGGTTGGAGTAACGCCGATGGCTCAGCACGAGCACGATAAGAAAAGATTACGGGTAATAAGTTCAGCTTGATTGTTTTGATTGGATGGAAGCGATCACACAGAGCAAAACACAGCTTCATCTTACACCTACTTTGACGATCTATTCGGTATCGGCTTCAGTCTGGCTTCTGTCCCCTCGATATTCGCCAGTCCCCATTTGGCGACCGCTTCGAGAACGGTCCGTAAGCTTTTGCCTTTCGCGGTGAGTCGATACGCATCACGTATTGGCGGCTCCTTCGTGACGTACGCTTCGACTAAGCCTTTCTCCACTAACCTTTCAAGGCGGTCACTCAAAATGTTAGTCGCGATCCCTTCTGGTGAGCGACAAAACTCGTTGAAGTAGATTCGCCCTAAGAATAAGTCGCGAATCACCAGCAACGTCCATTTATCCCCAAGAATATCAAGGGTGCACGCAACCGGGCACGGTGATCGTTTGTGTTGAGCCTTTTTTATCATGATTATATTTCGTCATCCATTGGACGCTCTGCGTTCCCTTCCTACTCACAATGTTATACCCAAAGCTATTGTCCAGACTGTGGGTCATGATAGTAGTCAAATTGCACTTCGATTTGAATACTGCATTGTAAGGAAAACTCGTCGAAGAATTGATTGTCGCAAGGCAAAAGCATTGATCTAGATCGATTCTTAGGTTGATGTAGCTACCGATTACGCATGATGACCAATCGTAGGATAAGCTTCCAGCCTGTCGGTTTCGCTATCGACAGGCTGGAAGTCTATCCGACGGCAATCTGACTCGCTACAGCTACCTTAGAATTGTTCTAGTCTTGACTTTACATCTGGCACTTGTAAATTGCAAGTACTTGCAGTTCGCAAGTAACTTGCATTTTGCAAGCGTAGTCACATGGAGCTAAAGGCATGGCTAGATTAGAAGATCACCCAACGGTAGTAGCGACTCGATCCAAAGCGTTGCCCATCGTGCAGAAGTCGATTGAGGCCAGCGTACTGCGGGAAATCTGTAT
>JAIYDQ010000044.1 GCA_027487375.1 Planctomycetaceae bacterium | reverse complement strand
GAGGGGCCTCCATGTGTTGTGCAGTTGACCGAATTCCGAATGAAGAAGTCGCCTAACATCGATCTACTATCTAGCGAGATTGAAAAATCATTTGATGAGATGAAAGTCAGTGGAGACATTGAGATTATCGAAACCATAAAAATTTCGGTTTTACCTGGCTTTGAAAGCATGGTTCAAGTCGGCAAATTGGCGACAGTCACTGTGGGAGTTACTAGCTCGCCTGGAAAGGGCCCAAATCGACATACGCAACAGCAATCGATTGGAACTTTGGTACGACTGACGGCGGAACCACGCGATGGGAAAACCCAAATAGGGCTAACCTATGAATCCTCTCGCTTTGATCGCGAAGGAACCGATGATAGCCCACCGGACACAAAAACTTTTACCATCAAAACGACCATGTTGATTAGTCCATCGAAAACAACGCTTGTCGGCGGTTCAAGTGCTGGATCCTCGACATTTCTTGCCGTGTCCGTGATACAGGCTGAATTGACTGATAAGTAATGAACCTATCGTTTCACATAATCAGCTTATGCCAGGTTGGTAGCTGATTCATTCCAAACGTGTATCGAATTAATTAGTGGCCTCGTTTCATTCATTGGTGGATTACCGTCCGGTCGAATTGGGGCATCGGGGATATCCACAAAAAGTACAACAAAAGTTAGCTGGCTACGCTTGCATTATGGAGCTTTGCGTATCCCTGTCGGCTGCTCTCTTGTCGAGGAAGAGTTCTCTTCGCGGACATTTTATGGCAACGGCATTTTCGAGAGGTAGATGCTGGTCTTGCCTTCGTGTGACGAGTAGTAACTGACCCATAACTGGCCTTCGTGTGCTACCAATCCGGCATAACTGGTGTCGCCGCCGGAGGGTAACGCGAGATACTCAGTCAGCTTACCCACTTGCGGATCGAGCCAACACAATGATGTGCGGACCTTTTTGTCATAGAGCCTGAGTGCGGCGACGTAGCGGCCATCGGGGAGGATAATCAGGTGCGGCCCACCGATCTTGATGTCGAGATCCTTCCACTCCCACTGCGTAAAAGGAGCCTGCGATACACCAAGCAAGCCGGTGTTGAGTTCTTTCGCTTTGCCATCGCGCCGTAACAGGCAACAGGCGGTGTCGCCTTCGAACACGATCGATGTCTCATTGGGATAGCCGACATCATGCAGACGTTCGACGAGCCTTTCGAACTTCTTGCCATCCTTGCTCGAGTAGAGTCGCACTGACTTCTCCTTGCCGCAGCCATAGCCAATGCCATAGGCCGTACCTTTGTGCCAGGTAACGCGCCACAACCAGAAGTCCGGATCGCCGATGGTGTACTTCTCGCTCCACGTGCGACCGTCCTTCGAGAACCAGGCCAACGACTGATGCGTATGCTGCGACTTGTCATGCAACGCCTCTGCTCCACAGAGCATCAGCTGACCGTCGGGCGTGACGGTGATCTTGGCATCGCGCAGGTCGGAGTTGCTCGATTGGATCAGTGCTGCAGATTCCCAATTCTCACCATCGATCGACGTGATGACGCGCAGGGCGCCATCGGGCGACACATGTCCTTGGCCTTCACGAAACACGCAGAACCAGCGGTCGTTAAACCGCACAAGATCGGTGAAAGCATTGTGCGGCGCCTGATCCCAAATCTTCATCGCGGTGCCAGTTGGGACGGCATCGTCGGCCTGCACAAAAGAACTCATGGCCCACAAGGCCACAAACACAAACGGACAGACAATTCGATTCATAGTTCGGTGACTCAAAGGTTGGTTTTGAGTAAACAAGATGATGCGGGACCTGGATTACAACCAGTAGCATACCAAGCATTTGCGAACGTCGGGCGCGAGCACCTTGTTCGCTCGGACATCTGGTCAGAGCTTTTCAATAAAGCGTCGGCATACGATTTCACAAGGCAAGGCTGTTGTTGCAAGAACAATGTTTTCGCACAGCGTCAGCACTCCTAAGCGGACATGTCTAAGCCGACGGCGATTTTCCATCTTTCGGCTTGTTCTGGCGTCGTCCTGGACGATAGCCGGTGCTGGCTCCTGAGCGTTGCTCCTTCTTTGCTTGCTTGCGAAGCGGAGGAACAGAATCCGTATTTCCAGCTGAAGTTGTTCTGGGGGTAGATTGTTGTTTGCGACCAACACCTGGGATTGTGTGAACGTAATCGCCGCGGAATCGGTCGCTGGCTTCTTTGCGGCGTGATTCCATGGCTTCGCGTGGTGGTCGGGATGGGATCAAGCTATCGCAACCATCGCCGATTAAATCCATGCGTTTGGCTTGTCGAAGTGCTTCTCGAACTTCGAAGTAGTTCTCTGGTTTGAAGAACTGCATGAGGGCTCGTTGTAGTTTACGATCGCTCAATGCCTTGGCAATGTACACAGGCTTTTTCGTGAACGGATCTAGGCCGGTGTAATACATGCTCGTTGCGACATCCAGCGGAGCCGGGATAAAGTCTTGGACTTGATCTGGTTTGTAGCCATTGCGTTTCAAGAATAGAGCCAGTTCGATCATCGACTCGATCGTGCTTCCTGGGTGGGACGCGATGTAGTAAGGGATGAGATATTGCTTCTTTCCGACTTTTTCGGATGTCTCATTGAACTCGTCTGCAAAGAATTCAAAGTCATCGTTGTCGGGTTTTCGCATCTTGAATAAGACGTCCGGGTCGACGTGTTCTGGTGCGACTTTCAAGTGGCCGCCGACGTGATGTTCGGTTAATTCACGAATGTATTCAGGCGAGTTTCTTGCAAGGTCCATACGTACTCCGCTGGCAACAAGAACCTTTTTGATCCCTTTGACCGAGCGGGCTTCACGCATCAATTCGATGACTGGAGTGTGATCGGTGCCGAGTAGTTTACAGATCTTGGGATGCACACAGGATTGTCTTCGGCAAACAGCTTCGACTTCCGGTTTGGTGCATCGCATTTGATACATGTTGGCCGTCGGTCCACCGATATCGCTGACGATTCCTTTGAACTCCTTATCTTCCGTCATCGATTGAATTTCGTTGATGACTGATTGCTTGGAGCGCGATTGGATGATGCGGCCTTGATGAGCGGTGATGCTGCAGAAGGTGCAACCACCGAAGCAACCACGCATGATGGTTACTGAGTTCTTGATCATGTTGAAAGCAGGGATCGCTTCGGTATAGCTCGGGTGAGCCTTGCGCGTGTATGGCAGACCATAAATCCGATCCATTGCGGCTTCGCTGATTGGAAGTTGAGGAATATTGCAAACGATGGTTTGATTCCCATGTCGTTGCATCAACTTTCTCGCGTTCAACGGGTTGGTTTCGTTATGGATGATACGTGTGGCTTCGCTGAAGGCTAATTTGTCCGCTACGACTTCTTCATACGAAGGTAGCTCAATAGCGTCCGTTGGGACTTGTTCGGATGCACCTAATGCGTAAGCCATACCACGCATATCGCGAAGATCTTTGACCGATTCGCCTTTCTCAAGTCGCTGAGCAATTTCTACAATCGAGTTTTCGCCCATACCGAAAGCAACAAGATCTGCTTTGCTGTCTAGCAAGATGCTCTTACGAACCTTATCGGACCAGTAATCATAGTGAGCCAGCCTACGTAGCGATGCTTCTACTCCTCCAGCGATAACCGGTACGCCTTTGTAAGCTTCGCGAGCGCGTTGACAGTATCCAAGTGTCGCTCGGTCAGGCCTTCGACCGATTCGTCCTCCTGGCGAGTAGGCGTCGTCGTTTCGGACTTTTTTATTCGCTGTGTAGTGGTTGATCATGCTGTCCATGTTGCCAGCACTGATTCCAAAAAAGAGCCTTGGTCGGCCAAATCGTTTCCAGTCATCGCACGAATGCCAGTCGGGTTGCGAGACGATCCCGACGCGATAACCCGCCGCCTCAAGAACTCGCCCCAAAATCGCCATCGCGAAACTCGGGTGATCGATGTAGGCATCGCCAGTAATAAAAACAACATCCAGCTCATCCCAACCGCGGGCACGCGCCTCCTCCATCGACATCGGAAGTGGCAGCTTTGCAACTGGCCCCTTGGGTTCACAGGCTTCTCGGCCAAGGTTGT
>JAIYDQ010000250.1 GCA_027487375.1 Planctomycetaceae bacterium | reverse complement strand
GTATTGGTCGCAAAAACGAGTTCGGTAAAGCGGGCTCCCAAATGATCATCGAAGAACGACTGGAAGGGCCCGAAGTCAGCGTGCTCGCCATTACCGATGGCAAAACGATCTTCACTTTGCCACCAGCACAAGACCACAAGCCTGCCTTCGACGGCGACAAAGGTCCCAACACGGGTGGCATGGGTGCTTACTGTCCAACACCGATCATCGATCAAGAGATGATCGAGATGATTGAAGACCGAGTTTTAGTCCCAACCATCCACACCATGAAGCGCAACCGCAAGCCGTTTCGTGGAGTGCTCTATGCAGGTTTGATGATGACCACTGCAGGACCAAAAGTACTTGAATACAACGTGCGGTTTGGAGACCCAGAATGCCAACCGCTACTGATGCGATTGCAGAGTGACTTGCTGGATATTTTGGAAGCAACCGTCGATGGCAGGCTGTCCGAGATAGATGCTCCGGTATGGGATCCTCGTCCTGCAATCTGCGTTGTCGTTGCAAGCGCGGGCTATCCGGGCGCGTACGAAACAGGCAAGGAAATCACAGGAATTGACGCTGCGGATTCGATGCCTAACGTCAAAGTATTCCATGCCGGAACTCGCTTGGAGAACGGCGCGGTGCTTACCGATGGTGGTCGCGTGCTAGGTGTGACCGCAATTGGTGACAGTATTTCCGAGGCAAAGCTTCACGCTTATACGGCTGTCCAAAAAGTTCGCTGGCCCGGTGCATGGTGTCGCAAAGACATCAGTGATAAAGCGCTCGTCGCGGGTGTTTAGCTTGACCTAGCAGATGCTCGCGCGGTTGGGCTTCTACTTGGAAGCACGCTACTATTATTTGGAAGCGCGCTGCGCGGCGAATCTCATCGAGCGAGGCTTCACGCGACGAAAGACGTGAAGCATTTCGTTGGCGTCGCGATAGCGTTTGTTGGGACGCATCTCGAGAGATCGTCGAATGACTTCGATCAAATCGGGATGGGCTTTACGACGAAGCGTCGCATAACCAGCAGGTGGCCAATCGAAAGGCCATTCAGGAAGTTGCCCTGTCAATACTTTGTACATCAGTAGCCCGAGTGAAAAGACATCCGACCTTGCACTAGGGCGTCCCATCGCTTGTTCTGGAGCCATGAAACCTACTGTCCCCGAACCAGACGCAACCATCGTTCGAACGATAGTGCGATGAGCGACTTTGGCGATTCCAAAATCCATTAATTGCAGACGTCCATCTGCATGAAGGATCATGTTATCTGGTTTGATATCGCAGTGAATGATCTTATTGCGATGTGCGTAAGCTACCGCATCGATCATCTGGTCGATGAAATCAATCGCATGAATGAACGAGACGCGTTTACGAAGTCGATCCGTAAGCGTTTGCTCGCCAAGCTTGGAGGTGATAACAAATCGTCCATCGATGAACGATGCGTCCTTCAGCGGAAGGATGTTCGGATGGTCAAGCTTTGCAACAAGTCTAGCTTCACGATGAAACGTGTTGAGCATGTGCGGCGTAACGTTTGCTTGATGAGGCATCTTCAACGCAACGTGAACACCTTCGATCGTATCAAATGCTTGATAGACGTGAGCGAACCCACCTTGTGCAAGGCGCTTCTCGATACGATATTTCCCGAGCTTTTGACGGCTTCGAAGGGTCGTCGCTTCGGGGCGGGACTTTACCATCACATCAATACTTTGTGCAATCATGCCAGAGAAATCTTTGAAAAGTATTCTATTCTCAACACGCCTCGAAATAGTGGTCTATCCACTGATTTTTGCACGAAAGTCAAAATGTGTTTGCAACGCTTCGACTACTACCGTGAAGCATATATCGGATTTTATGGTTCGGCGGCTACGGTAGCTTCGGCAGGATTACCCGAATTTTCTTGAGCTAGGCAATAAATCTGGCAAGTTATATCGATCCAAATTGCCTAATCTGACTTGGTCGTTCGGTCGAATTTTCCTATCCTCCGCGAGATGAGTCCTGTTTTTTCAATTCCGAGTTCTCCAAACAGAAGCCTACCGCCCGGAGTGCCTGTGCCGGATAAGGGACGACTGTTGCTCTGTAGATTCCCGCCGCTGGGATACCGACGATCGGTTTGGTCGCGGTCGGGCTGCCAAATCTTCCCGGTTTTGATGTGCCTTCTGCTTTTGTCGATGGCTTGTGGATGCGGAGCAACGAAGTCGTACACGGCGACCGACCAACTGCTTATGTCCGACGCAGTTGACTCGACGATCGCCAAAATCGACTTTCGCCCACTGGGCATGCAGAAAGTGTTCCTCGATACGACCTACGCGGCGGCAGCAGGGAAAGCGGTCCCCGGTGTTCCACAGCCGATGAATCTGGTCAACAGTGACTATGTTATTAGTGCGGTCCGCCAACAAATGGTTGCAGCAGGCTGTCTTTTGGCTGAAAAACGCGAAGACGCCGACATCATATGCGAAGTCCGTTGCGGTGCCTTGGGGACCGATGGGCACAGCGTGGTATACGGTATTCCAGCAAGTAATGCTTTGGGCGGCGTCGGTTCTTTGATTCCAGGTGCGCCACCTGCAATTCCTGCAATTCCTGAGATTGCGTTCGCGAAACGTGAACTGAAATCGGCAGCAACTAAGGTCGCAGTTTTCGCATACGATCGAGTAACGCGAGAACCCATTTGGCAATCAGGAATCGCTCAAGCAGGAAGCAACGCCCGGGATACTTGGTTCATGGGAGTCGGCCCCTGGCAGTATGGAACCATCTATCGCGGTACTCGATTTGCCGGCAAAAGAATCAAAGGAACCGGCACGGAGGAGATCCGAACCGAGATTGCTGCCAACCAAATCAACGGCGTTGACCACCGGGAAGGTTTTCTGTTTGATCCAGAAAGGCACCTTCGGACAACGGAATCCGTTCCTCCGAATGCACCCGTCATTGGAGCCGAACCAGCCCAGCAAACCGGACCCCCACAAGCTGCTAACGCGTTATTCAATTCAGGCCAGAATGTCGGGATCCAGCGGTAGAGACATCGCATCGACAAACGCTTGATCGAACATATCCAAGCCTAAAGTGAAAGCTAGAAGCTGACGATTCATCAACGGTTCGCTTCTAGAATTTCCAACGAAATTCACAACGCGTTCCGTACAAGTCCGACGCGTTATCCAGCCAAGCGTTCATTAAATCCACGCGAACGAGAGTCCAGTTACTTAGCGTTTGCTGCCAGCGTGTGCCAATCGCATACTGAGCCCCAGGTGCAGAGCTTAACACCGGATCGCCATAAGTATCCAAAGCCGCGAACTCGAATGCGAGTTGCCGACGAAAGTCCGCAGTAAGCAGATTCAACCCGACCGCTCCACCATAGGAATTCGACCCCGTCGCATCTAAGGTTGGATAAGCTGTAAGCAGATCGGATTCAAAATTGATCCCCGTGTTCCGAAGAATACCGCCGGCGCCAGCAGCTCGAGCGACCGACTGGGGTCGCCCATATCCAAGGAACGCGTTGAAGTAGGGGACCACATTGCTCGGCGAATAAGAAATCAATGAGTTTTCACATAGCAGTAGAAGACCGTCTGCCGTGCGATCGACACGAGCTCCTTCTTGCCCGATATTGCCAAGCACGCGAATCGAATTGGAAAACCTTGTGAAGTAACGACGTGTATAGGCAACAGCCATGTTGTGATACGAACGATCAAGACCATCTTGATCGTTTAAGAAAGCGTAGTCCGTCTCGATGTAGCCATCATAGGCTTCGATGAACCAGGCAGTCCCGAACACTTGCGCGGCTTGATTGTCGTTGTTAAACGCGGGAGATGTAACCTGATTAAATCCTGCGAAAAAAGTCACATCGTAGTTGGACCAATTAAGTGCTGGACTGTTACGCCATGGAAAACCAAATGCGACTCCTGTGATCGCATCTTCCATCCAGATTCCATTCTGGTAAAGCAACGGAATCTGCCCAAACGTAAATGGCAAGTCAAATGGCGCATCGACTCCAATGAGTCCACCGGTCATCGCACCTAGATCGCCTTCAAAAAACAGCGTATCAAATTGAAAGTCAAGCTCCGATTCGAATTGCACATTGCGTGAATCGCTGAAATCGAGCCGCGTAAACTGACCATTGTTATCGAGTGGACCAGTAAAAGCATGAATGCGTTCGGTCCCGGTTAATCGAAGATCCAGATCTAGGTTCAGACGGTTCGCAATCGAGCGAACGGATCTCCCTTTGTCACGATGTACTCCAACTCCAGCGCGGTAGTCACCATAAACTAGAAAGTGGGGTGTCAAAGGATTCACATCACTGAACACCGGTATCGACGGATCATACATTCCGCCCGTGTAGAAGGGTCGCCACCATTCTACCCAAGGTCGCTGCGTTGGGACAAAGTACTTCCCATAATAAGTCGCGATATCCATCTCGGGCTTGTAATGTTCAGCCGGTGCAGGTGTTCCTCGGAAGTCGAAGGCTTGGTATGGAACAGGCGATGCTGACGGTACGCAATCCATCGCCGGCGTATTGCAAGAGCCCTCTGAACCGATTGTTCCCGGAATCGAATTGGGTTCATGACCTTGGATGAGAGTCGGCTGTTGATGACGCCATCGCCTTGATTGCAACGGAGGAACACTTTCGAAGAGCGATCCAAAATCTTGTGGCACCCAAGGCGTTTCATAAATGCTACGCTGCGGTGGTGCAACAGAAACTGTCGGCGGTGGAACTGGCTGAGGGCAATAAACCTGTCCTAGTTTGGTATTGGTCTGTTGCGACGAATGACTCTCCCAAAGCCAAGCAGCCGTTGGTGTCATCGGCGGTACCGCCTTGGAGCTTGGCACCTGACTGGACTGCTGACTTGGCTGTTGAAGTGCCTGTTGAACTGGCAGTTGAACTGTCGGCTGAGCTGTTGCTTGACTGGATGATTCACCAATTGATTCCACCGGCGGAAGTGGAACGGTCAACAAGTCATCATCAATTGTGTTTGATTGAATTGGAGGCAATGGCCGAATCAATACTCCATCTTCAGCATTGGATTCGGACAAGCAAAGGTTGAATCCAACCAGCGAACACGCCGAAAGGACCCATCCCAAGATCATGAATTGAAATCGTTGCATCGTTATCTCACCATAAATTCTGATGAGTGAGGATGCACGTCAATGATTCCTTCATTCATGCTTCTGAGCATGTCCGGGGTTCCATTGACGAATCGCACAAAGTATGCGGGTTCGACTCGCGAACGCATTCGAACGCTCAGCCGATAAACGCCCGGCATTCGAATCAATTCTCCTGGAACGGTGTAGGTGACAATTCGATTGTCAACGGGCGCGATGCTGTGCGCTTCCATTCGGATGAACGCAGGGTGATTCAAAACTGTTGTCGGGGCGACGGCGGGTCGGAAAAATGGTAATGGATCGATGTCCAAGTTAACGGGCAAATACATTTCCCGCTCGGTCCCTTTGAGATTGGTCGTTAAGAACTTAGTCTGCATGTTGAAGAGCTGCAAATCTGGCTGAATTTTGCGAGCCCGAACATCTAGGGAGTGCTGATCACGCATATCTCCATAGGTATCTAAATCACCCGACTCCCAAACCCGCGAGCCATCAGGACCAATCAAGACCACATTCAACCACAACTGAGGCTGTGCACCGAGCGAGCCGCTGGGCATGTTGTGACCTTCGCTAAGATTGCTTACACGATACTGAAACTTGAGATTCCGTCCCGTTGTCGGGTGCTCCACGAACGAGGGACCTTCAATGCGAGATCCATTTTCAAGCGTTTGCAATGCAGTGGATCGCTTCAGCGCGATAAGCTCCAAATTGCTGTCGAGTATCTTTCTCGCATCTCGTCGCTCTTGCGCATTGGACCAGCTTGCTGGGAATGAGCAAGCATGAGGATTGGCAGCGATCGCTTTCTCGAACGCTTCTGTTCCCCATCCGGCACGCCAGTCAAACTCCAACCACTGCGTTGCCTTCCAACGAAGAGCCTTCTCATTATGAGGGAACAAACCAGGATGCGCGATTGGATAAGCAGGTCCGTAAAAAATGTGATTCGAGTGTTTTCGATCGCTGCGATAGACTTTGCCAGAGACTTCGGCACAAGCTCCCATCGCGTATCCATTGGGAAGCCCGGGAACTGCGCCCATGTGACAGTCTTGGCATGAGATCCCCTTTTTGTGAGCGGGACCTTGTCGATATTGCTGATAGACAATTTCAAGAGCAATACCGGGCTGCACAACGACTTGATGACAACCTGCACAAAAGGAACTGTCAGCAAGTTGATCGAATTGGATAGCCCCTCGGTGAATTGCTTGACGAGGTCGTTTATCGTTTGGATCGGTGGTGACTTTCCAATTTTCTGCGTCAGCTAAAACAGCCGGAATTCCATCTCCACCTGAATTCCCGACCACCGGATCAAAAGGTGTTCCGGGTTCAATTCGCCGTTCACCATTGACGCGTCCATAACGTTCCACCACCCGGTGACACGCAACGCAAGTGATTCCCTCGCGGAAGATGTGTGGGCCTTCCAGAAGAGAAGCCTGTCTCGGATAATTCATCTGAGTGGCAACAGGTGCATGACATCGCATACAAAACGTGCCGACAGTACCACGAGTCAAATCGTTCACAAGTTGTTCGAATCGTTGAAACATCGGTGAGATCGATGCATAAGCGTGGCTGGAAACACGCCACTCGTCGTAAATCTTTTGATGACACTTGGCGCAGGTGATGGCTGATGGATAAAGCGTGTTGGCAAAGACCTCGGCGTGTGGATCTAACGTTGACTGGGAGTCGCTGCCGTTAGAATCTGTATCGGCTTTTCTACTTTGTCTTTGGCGTTCCGCTTCGGCACTAGGTCCCATGGAACTCAAAGGATCGGCATCCAGATCGTCGATCGACTGAGTCGCCGCGCTCACCATCCGGAATGCATTATTCGGTGCAACGCTTGGTTCATGACCGGTTGGAAGAACTCGATTCAAGGAGGATTTCTGGCTTGGCAGGGAGTGAGGAGCATAGCTTGGTTGAAACCGAATTCGCCCGTCCTGTGTGGTACTCGGAATGATTACAGCACCATTTCTACCTGCGTGAGGATTGCTGGCGGTATCATGAAGTACCGCATCTTGAAGTGCGGCCTGCTCGAGCGTCCGCCCGGTGTAACCCTGCTTCCGAAGATACTCGACCAAACTCGACGTATCTTGATTCATGAGCGAAGCATGATCCGGACCATAGCCCGGATTAGTAGCGGACTGGTTATCGCCAGAAAAGCAGATCCCCGGGACTTGCGCGAATAACGCATGATGAGAACATAGGAAATACGCAAACGCACACAGAAGGTGTCGAGCAAGAGATCCAAGGCGATTCGCAAGCGAGAGATTTGGATACATCGTGTGGGATTGATTTCCTACATGGAAAGCCAGCTAATCAGCCAGTTAATCAGCGAGCCAATCAGATCGACCGGTACGTTCCGATTATTCGCTGATAGCCCTACGATCGGAATTAGAAGAAGCTGAATCCAGTCCGATCGAATTAACCGAAACCGCCCTCCCCTGCCGCAGACCCAACCGCATCCGAAAAACCTCCCCAGACGTCACAGCTTGAACCAGGTATTCGCCATCACGCGAATTTCGATGGTTTAATTCAAGTCCTCGCAGTAGTTGCGACCAACATTTCTTGCGGAGAACAACATGTCCGAAGAAACTCATTTCGCAACAGCTTATTCCTTTTCCATAGACGCCTCCCAGGCATGTGCAGTGCTTCGAATTGGCCGACGGACTTTCCGTGTCCAGGTCGCAGACTTCTCCTGGGCAGGCTTCACGGTTGCGGTACCGAAGAAATGGGCACGACGATTCAAAGCCGGATCGTCGGGAACATTGTCCCACCAAGGAACTAAACACCCAATCTCGGTGCTTGGAGTAGCGCCATCTTCCGACGGTAATGTTCATGTTTCGCTTGCCAGGCAGGACGGGAATCCTTTGCCGCATCCAACCTGTTACGGTCCGTCAAAAGCCGCTCCTCGAAGTGTTAACCAAGGAGACCCCGTCCTTACAGTCGCTTCAGGGCTTTGCATTCTCCTTTTAGTCCTGGCAATGCCGGGTTGGGGAGATGCCTGGGGGACCAGTTACTACTTCACCGATGGACTCAATTCGATCGGTAGAGCCATGTATCAGATGTGGCGATCCTTGGGTATCCGCTAATGTAGTCGCGTCTCTCCGCAGACGCGAATCTCTTAGGTCTCGTAGAGACCTAACTGCGCCT
>JAIYDQ010000509.1 GCA_027487375.1 Planctomycetaceae bacterium | reverse complement strand
GGAAAAACTTTGCGATCGATAATCGATTCGAATTGAGCACGTCGACAACTCACGAAGATTGCCCCAAAGTTCTTCACTTTTGGTCAATTTTCGGTTTGCGAAGCTAGTGGATCCTTGTCGCAAAACCACTTGCGAAGGAAGGACTCAAAAGCAACAAGGCAAATTCCGTTCCGTTGTATTTACGTAATCGCCTCTGAGCTTCAAACATACACTCAATCCCGTCTGAATACCACAATTTTCTATTGTTTGCCCATGAAATCAAACGAAATCCGGTGGCATAAACGGTTTTTGAGACCGGCGAAACCGGCGAGCAGAACCCTAGTGCGGCGCTATTTTGCCAAGAATTTTGATGCCCGGGTTACGGAACATGTGGTTGCAACTTTGTACCACTTTGCTACCTTTTCCAAGCTCAGTGGTGCAATTTTCAACACTCTTGTTTGTAGTCCGGAGAACTAGTAATGTCGTTTTATATCGGTGAAGCCTTGTACGGAGATGGCAATGAAATCGCTCACGTTGACCTGATGATCGGTAGCAAGGATGGCCCGGTAGGTGCTGCTTTCGCAAACGCTCTTTCCACTCAAAGCGAAGGTCACACAAATCTTTTGGCGGTTCTTGAGCCAAACCTATTGGTAAAGCCAGCTACCGTTACGATCACAAAAGTAACCATCAAGGGCATGAAGCAAGCGGTACAGATGTTTGGCCCGGCACAATTCGCCGTCGCTAAGGCAGTGACCGATGCTGTTGCTGAAGGCATCATCCCCAAGGATCAAGCCGAGAACCTCTGTATCGTCTGTGGCGTGTTCATTCACCCAGCCGCAGAAGACAACAAGAAGATCTACGACTACAACTACGAAGCTGTAAAGCAATCGATCATCAATGCGATGGGCAAGAAGCCATCCGTTGAAGATTGCGTTGCCAAGAAGGACTCTGCTTCACACCCATTCAAGGGTTTCTAGATAGCAGATAAGTTTTAATTTACGGTAGGATGGGACCATTGTCCCGTCCTATTTTTCGTTCGGGACAATGGTCCCAAACCACCCTGGAACCATCCGTGTCCACAAAAAAGAAGATCCTGATTCAGCTCGACTGCGACGAACACGCAAGCGTGTTCGACGGGGTGGTTGCTGTTGACGCGGGTGTCGATCACCTTTTTCAGTACAGCAGAGTCCGTCCCGCTGCGGTGCGCGGGCTGATCCATGGAGCGATGTTTACTCGCGGGCCGGCGGATCTCCAGTCGACCGCGGTGTTCGTCGGCGGATCGGATGTTAGTATTGGGCACGAGATTGCGGCGGCGGCTCGATCTGTGCTGTTTGATCCGTTTCGTGTTTCGATCATGTTTGACAGCAACGGTTGCAATTCGACGGCTGCTGCTGCGGTTTTGTCGGCTGCAAAGCACGTTGATTTATCGAGCGGGAAATCGCTTGTGCTTGCGGCCACCGGCGCGGTTGGTCAAGCGGTTTGTACTCTCGTGACAAGCCTTGGCGGAGAAGTAATTGTTGGTAGTCGTAACGTATCTCGCGCTGAGGAAACGATTAAGAGACTAGGTCATTTGAACGTGCCGACCTCGGGACTGAAGCCGCTGGGGATTGAGGACGAATCAAGTTTGAAGATGGCCCTCGGGGAAGCGATCGCTGTTTTTTCATGCGGTGCCGCCGGTGTTGAGCTGCTCAATGGAGATTTGCTGAATGCCGGAGTAAACCTAAAAGCGGCAATCGACTTAAACGCAGTCCCTCCAGCGGGGCTATTTGGTATAGGCGTTATGGATCAAGGAGAACTGCGAGGCAATCGATTCGACTACGGTGCATTGGGGGTGGGTGGACTGAAAATGAAAATTCACAAACGCGCCGTGCAGCAGCTTTTCACTAGCAACAACCACTTTATCGACGCGCACGAGATGATGAAAATCGGGCGAAGCATTCTCGCAGCTTGATTGTCGAAGCTGGGCTTAAACGCTACACTCCTTTGAATCTCCCTGCCGATATTGGAAACCTTCACGTCGGTCTTCGCTACTGCTCGAAACGCACGAGTACGTGTTTCGTGCTGATTGCTCCATCACTCCTGGAATGAATAAATGACTAGCGCCCCAGCTTCCTTCAAAACCCTGTCCGAACCAGCCAAGTTAATCGTGGGGGGCAAGGAGATCGAACTGGCTGTAATCGAAGGGACTGAAAAGGAAAGGGCGATCGATGTAAGCCAGTTGCTCAAGACAACCGGCCACATCACGATGGACGAGGGGTACGCAAACACCGGCGCGACCACAAGTAGCATTACGTTTCTGGACGGTGATCGCGGAATCTTGCGGTATCGCGGTTATCCAATCGAAGTTCTCGCTGAGCATTGCGACTTTGTGGAGACTTCCTATCTCTTGATGTACGGTGAACTGCCGACCGTAGACCAACTTGAATCGTTTCGAAACGCGATTCGTAAGCACACGATGCTGCACGAAGACATGCGTACTTTCTACAACGGATTCCCTCGAGATGCTCACCCGATGGCGATCCTTTCATCGGTCGTTGGAGCCCTGTCGACGTTCTATCAAGACGCACTTGATCCACATGATCCGAAACAAGTTGAAATCTCGATCTATCGTTTACTTGCTAAGCTGCCCACGATTGCAGCGTATAGCTACAAAAAGTCTTTCGGCCAACCTTTCATTTACCCAAGTAACTCTTTGGGATACTGCGAAAATTTCTTGCATATGATGTTCGCTGTGCCAAGCGAGACCTACGTGCCTGATCCCGATTTTGTAAGGGCCCTGAATCTGCTTTTGATTGTGCACGCGGACCATGAGCAAAACTGCAGCACGTCGACCGTGCGTATGGTTGGTTCTTCCAATGCAAACTTATTCGCCTCGATTTCGGCTGGTATCTGCGCACTTTGGGGGCCGCTGCATGGTGGAGCAAACGAAGCTTGCGTCAACATGCTTAAGAAGATCGCCGACGACGGCGGAAATGTCAAAAAGTATGTCGATATGGCCAAGGATAAATCGAGCAACTTCCGATTGATGGGATTTGGTCACCGTGTTTACAAAAACTATGATCCACGCGCAACGATCATTAAGTCCGCATGCGATACGTTGCTCGCGAAATTGAACCTGAATGATCCGTTGTTTGAAGTTGCACAAAAGCTGGAAGAGACTGCACTGAAGGATTCCTACTTCGTTGAACGAAAGCTTTATCCGAACGTGGACTTCTACTCCGGAGTCATCTATCGAGCGATGGGAATCCCAATTCAAATGTTTACAGTGCTCTTTGCAATGGGTCGGTTACCAGGATGGATAGCCCACTGGGTGGAGATGCAGAACTCGCCAACAACACGAATCAATCGACCGCGACAGATCTACACGGGGGCTCCGATTCGTGAATTTGTTCCCATCGAAAAGCGATCGTAGCGAGTAGGGGGTGTCTGTGACTTCGGCAGTCCCCGTAAGACTCCCAAAACAGCCGGCAAACGGGATCACGCTTAAGCTGGATCGCCCTCTTTGCCAATGGCACTGGATGGAGCAGTCTCTCCTTTTCTGCGAGCTATCGCGTTTGTCTTATTTCCCGGAATCCCTTGTCAGGCCCATCTTCGAAGATGCAGGAATTACGGAGTGCCAGTTTATCGACCGTGAGGGAGCTCAGGCCTACATCCTCGGCAATAAGCATGATTTGATGATCATTTGCCGAGGGACTGAGCCTCATGATTGG
>JAIYDQ010000253.1 GCA_027487375.1 Planctomycetaceae bacterium | reverse complement strand
CTTCGAACCAGGACATCGTGACATCCAGGACGAGACTCACCTTGAAGCCGGCCCGGATGTCAGCCCGAATATAACGAAGATCTTGTACAACTTTTCCGATGGAAGAGCTTATGGACTAGGATCCAATGGACAACCTCTTTTCTCGTCAATTACGCCTGACCAAAAGCAACGAGTTCGAGAGATATTCGAATTCTATTCCGCACAGGCTTGAATCGATGTCTTGGAAACGGCTGCTGAAGGATTGACTATCGTTGTCGGCGATATGTTCCCGCTCAATAACCCTCCGCCACCGTTTACACCAGCAGGGATTGCCGGTGGAAGTTTAGCAATCATGAACGGGGCTCTGTCGTGGAACAATGGCCTTGGTGAGAGCTTCTTCGATGTTGCACTTCACGAAATCGGTCACCTTCTTGGATTGGTGCACACATATGACTTGCCGTCCGGAACTGTGATGGGTTCGACAGGTCAGCTGGATAGCGGCAATCCAATTGAGTTCTTCTTCCCAGGTGACCACGACGTCACACACCTTCAACACATCCACCGCCCCGATAATCGTGATGTAGACATCCACAAGTTTGATTTGCAGCCCGGGCAACGTGGAACATTGGTTATCGAAACCATTGCTGAACGACTCAGCGACGCAAGCGATCTCGATACCTACCTAACGCTCTTCAAACGGGACTCGAAAGGTCTTCATGTTATCGCGATTAATGATAACTACTTTAGCAAAGACTCATTGATTCGCGCTGATATCACAGGTGAAGCTGGAGTTGAATACTTCATCGCAGTCACATCACGAGGTAATGAAAACTTCGATCCACAAGTAAATGGGAGTGGAAGCGGAGGCACTAGCGAAGGCCGGTACCAACTACGCATCGATTATCGTCCAAGCGAAGCGACACAAATCCTTGATACAACCGGAACGCCATTTGACGGCGACGGAGACGGTATCGCGGGCGGAGAGTTCAATTTTTGGTTTAGGACGGCAACTCCAATTGCTGCCCTAGCACCGCCTACGACAACACCTAAGACAATCTTTGTCGACAAGGATAATCCATTCTCCAACGGAAACGGTGCCCTCAGCAATCCGTACCAGAACATTCCTAGCGCTCTTGCTGCGGCTCTGCCTGGCGACATTGTTCGATTGATTGGTTCTTCGGGTAACGACCGAAACTTGGCTACGACTAACGACAATCGAGCCTATGAAATCGGTGATGGGGGCCCAGGTAAGGGGATCCTCGGCGACGGCGCGGGGCTTCTCGTTCCTAAGGGAGTCACTTTGATGATCGACGCGGGGGCGATCGTTAAAGTAGGGTCTACGCAGATTCTCGTTGGAAGTGATGACGCATCCTCGGATCGTAGTGGTGCCGCTATCCAGGTCCTTGGCACACCAACGCAGAATGTGATGTTCACATCCTACTTTGATGAATCGCTAGGCATCGACACGAATCTTCTTAACACCACGCCGCTTGCAGGCAATTGGGGTGGTATCGAGATTCGTAACGATATCGACCGAGAGCAAGGAAGACGCGAGCCAGAACTTGCTGGGGTATTCTTGAACTACATCGGCCAAGCAGACATTCGCTATGGAGGTGGGTCTGTTGGTCAAGGGCTACAAAGTAGAAGGATCAATCCAATCCACTTGGCTTCGGCACGCCCGACTCTCTTGAACAATCGGATCTCCGATAGCGCAGACGCTGGAATCTCGGCCGACCCCAATAGCTTTGAAGAAACGTTGTTTACTGAGGAAAGATACCAATTCACAGGGCTTTTCGTTCCGGATTACACTCGAATTGGACCGGATATTCGAGGCCAGCGGATTACTAACAGTTCGACCAATGGGCTATTTGTTCGGATTGACACGTTAGCAGGCCAAACTCTCAAGAAGTTGACGGTTGCGGCGCGTCTAAACGATACGGACATCACCCATGTGTTAGGAGAAAACCTGATTATCGAAGGAACTCCTGGTGGAGCCTTTAAGGAAACGGTTGGGCCTGACTTTACATTCGTGACATTGAATCCTATTGCTGGCGGTGCTCTGGTAAGTGGCCAAGCATACAATTACCAAATGACTTTTGTTGACCGATATGGAAACGAAGGCATTCCAGGAGCGGTACCGCTTACCGTTACTCCAACCGGTCTGAATCGGTCGGTATTGATCAGTAACCTATCAGCTGCGACAGGTGATTTTGTTGGGCGACGACTTTATCGTAAGCTCGCAACATCAGCCACCTGGGACTTAGTTGCCGAACTGGATCGAGATAACTCTACCTATACCGATACCGGAAGCACAAAGCTGCTCGGATCAGGCATTGTTTTGACCACCGCGACATCGCTCCAACGTGGGCGACGTGACGCGAGCCTTGTGGTCGACCCCGGCGTTGTTATCAAGTCGTTGGGATCTCGGATCGAAGTCGAGATGGGTGCTAACCTCATCGCAGAAGGGACTTCATCGAAACCGGTAATCTTTACCAGCCGACGCGACGACCGCTACGGTGCTGGCGCTAGTTTTGACACCAATAATGACCAGGCACAAAGCGTGGCAGTTCCTGGTGATTGGTCTGGAATTATCGGAAACCATCTCTCGTCGATCAATATCGACTCAGCTTTGATTACCTTTGGTGGTGGCGCTTCTAGCATCGCTGGTGGGTTTGCAACCTTTAACGCCGTCGAGGTTGTACAAGGAAGTGCAAGAATCGCGAACTCGGTTCTCGAAAACAACGCACAGGGAAATGCAATTGCGGGTTCATCAAATCGCGATTTTCATGGCCCAACCGACGCTAGCGTAATTCGCGTCGTAGCGAGCCAACCAGTCATTTATAACAACACGATACGCAACAACGCTAACTCAGCCGCGATTAGCATCGATGCAAACTCGATGAAAGCGGTTTCTGTTCGCGATTACGGTCGATCAACTGGCCTCAACGCGCGTACTTTAGACAACGTTGGTAACTTGGGACCATTTGTTTACGGTAACGAACTTGGCGGTAATGATCTTAACGGCATGAT
>JAIYDQ010000134.1 GCA_027487375.1 Planctomycetaceae bacterium | reverse complement strand
TGACTGACCGACTTTAGATAGATTTCTTGCTCACAGAGTCCCTCGGGCGATTGGGCGTTTGAGATCACGAAGTACCCCATGATTGCCTCGCAGATTTCTTGCTGTTCGGCTTCTTCCAAGACTCGCAACAGGACACCCAGGTTGTTGTCTAGGTTTTGGTAGTACAAGTTTTGAGCCACATTCAGCAGGTGACGGCGTTTTGCTGTCAGGTACGAGAAGAATGACCGCACCCCGTAAAAAACAGATGCGACCGCTACAGCAACAACAAACACGACAGTGGACATCAAACGAAATGTACCGAGTACAGCCAACAGGCTCAGACTTTTGGCAAGCTTCATCACGAGCATCGCGAATCCCCAAGCGGTTGGGATTCCGATTTTCCCCTTGTCTAACCAACTAATCTGAACCCCTGCAGCAGGGAGCAACATATCTACATCCTGCTTCGGAATATTCTTAAACATCCGAAGGTGAAGATTTTTTGCATGGAGTGTTTCTTGAAAAGTCTGAGATTCCTTGACGCGAAAAACAAGGACCAACCTTCGATAGATTGGAACGTCAATCTCTTCCAGCCGGAAACCACGCTTCCATAACCTCCGACTTTTGCGTCCTATGATGTCGCCACGTCCAAAAACCCGCAAGCGACGGAACATCGATAGCTGGACTCGTAATCGAACACCCCAAAAGCTCGCGGTCCTCATCGCAGATTGAATCTCGCGTGGACTTAACCGCCGATAGTTCGCACGAACGAGCAGCTCCTCGACCGATTCGTCGAGAGCAAAGTCTTCACGGTAGCTGGAGAGGTTCTCGGAAGTGACTTGTTCGCTGCCTGGGGCATCGCTGGTGCCGTCACGACTCAAGTGAGATCTGGTGTCTTCGGCGAGCTCTTCGTTGTCCGGATCAACGAAGCGATAACTCAAAGTAATCCGATCGTGAAGCGATCGGAAATCATCATGAATGGTCCTGCGAATGAGATCGCAAATCTTGAGAAAATGAACATGCTTCGAATGCTCAAACGACGACCGCGTTGAGATCCATGCGATCAAATCACGTGGATCAGCAGGGATATAACATTCTGTATCCCAGTGTACCGGTGTGTCGGGAATTCGCCCGTCGCGAGCCCCACTACGCACAAATAGGCTCAACCTTGAATCCCAGCCGGATTGAAGTAATCAGGCGCCTTATCTTGGAGCCATTTGATGTTACAACCAATGCTTGGGCGATGCGGCTCTGGGACAGATTCGCCGCGAAGAATGCAATCCAGCGCATTACGAAGGTCCTTACCTGTCAGCGGTTTATCCGTCTTTGGACGGCTATCATCCAACTGTCCTCGGTAAACCAGTTTCAAGTTTGCGTCGAACGCAAAGAAGTCAGGCGTGCACGCTGCGCGATAAGCAACCGCTACTTCTTGGGTTGGGTCATAAAGGTAAGGAAATTGATAGCCCCGGCTTGCTGCTTCCAGTTTCATCATTTCAGGCGAGTCATCTGAATGAGCGACAGCATCATTGCTACTGATGCCAACAAAAGCGATCCCTTTCGCCATGTAATCGTTGGAGACTTTTGTGAGTTCCGGCGCGATGTGTTTGACATAAGGGCAATGATTGCACATGAAGACTACAACGAGTCCTCGGCTGCCTTTGAAACTATCCAAGGAAACCATTTCGCCATTGATATTGAGTAGTCGAAAATCAGGAGCGGAGGTGCCTAGTGGCAACATTGTGCTAGCAGTGCGAACCATATGAAAATGAGCTTTATCGTTGAGGGGATTTGGAAAATAAGCAAAGACAGTTTAACGCCACGGCATATCGATCGGCTAGGCGATTTTCGGGAATGTGTCTCTTTACGAGATGTATCCAACTTCACGAAACCATTTGATGGCAGCTTGGAGTGATTCCTCTGCAGGGCGTACTCGAAAACCTAACTCATCAATCGCACGTTGGCTGCTGTAACAATGGAATTGTGCACTCATGGCGAGTGCCGCAGAATTGACGTCGGATTCTTGACCCGTCAATTGTGCTTTTATGTCACCAACGGTTCCGGCTAAAAAACGTGCGGGCCAACGCATCACAGTAATTGGGGGACGTTTTTGGAATGCTCGAGCAATCTTGGTCCACAGATCAAAGTAGCTTAGGTTTTCGCCCCCCAAAATGTAGTGGCGCCCCGAGGTCCCTTTTTCAAGTGCGGACAAGACACCCCGCGCCACATCACGTACGTCGCATACGCTGCAACCGCCCGATGGAGCCAGTGGCGTCCACAGCTTTCCACACTCGATCACCATCCGACCACTACTGCGTTTCCAATCCCACGGACCAAGCATGAAACCTGGATGAACAACCAAGGCATCCAGCCCTTCTTTCGCGGCATCGACAACGACTTTTTCCGAAGCTCGCTTACTAGCCACGTAAGTACACGGGATCTGTCCATCGTGCGTCGCCGTTTCATCAACAGTTCCTTCACGGTTACCAATTGCAAGCGTATTTACCGTGGATACATGAACCAATCGTGAGCGATTCTTTCGGGCAGCTTCAACGATGTTCTTCGTCCCCTCGCGGTTGATCTGCATCGCTTGTTCTAGATTCTTCCATCCAATGTGAAGATAAGCTGCACTATGTAAGATCGCATCAACACCTTCCGATGCGTGAAGGATCGACTCAAGATCAGTGACATCACCTTGAGAAATCTGGACCTTGAGCGATTCCAGCGGTTTGGGAACACCTTTATCTCTCACCAAGACAACGCAATCATGCCCGTCGTCTATCGCTTGACGGACTATATTGTTACCAAGTAAACCTGTCGCACCGGTGATTAGGATTCGCATACGTCGTTTTGCGGGTTTCTAAGATTTCCTGTCGCTGAAGTAAGTCCGCGTTCGACATGCAATTCGAGCGGAGACTATCAGTAGTGGAACGGCGGATCGACGAGCTTGCAATCGGGCACTCATAAAAAGTACGAACATCCAAGAATGACGTCATCAACTAAAGCCGATTACCGAGATTTTTCGCAAAAGTTTTCTCGATTTGTTATCACCTGGCGTGTCTTCTTTTTGACCGTTGCCGTCATAAGCGGGCTAACTGCAGCCTGGATTAGCAAGGATTTTCGTCTCGATCGACGCTTGGAAAGCATGTTCCCACGCGGATCGAAGGTCTTGAGCGATTACCAGTTGCTCAAGCAATCCTTCGGTGGCAACGAAGTGGTTTTGATCGTCTACTCGGACGACCAATTCTGGAGTGGCGCAAACGAATCGATGGAAAAGCTTCGCGAACTGAGTAACGCGATAAGCAGCAGCCAAGGGGTTCGTGCCGTGATGGATCTGTCGCAGATCGACAAGCTTGTTGAGTCGGCAGAATCAGGGATCGCTGGCTTGTTCTCACGACGGCCGAAACCAAACGCCGATGGTAAGGTGATGAGCGGTATTCGAGGAACCACTCCTTTGGCAGTTGCAATGCGTCAGGCCTTCGTAGGTTATACCCATTCACCCACCGGAGACTGGCTTGCCTTAGCAGTGATCTTAGAACCAGGTGAAACGAAGCTATCCAACGAAGCGATAATTGGTTCGCTGAGAGCAAAAGCCCGCGCGCATTTCAAATCGGATTCGAACTACTACCTGGTCGGCGAGCCGGTGCTAGTTGAAGAAGGTTTTGATTTAATCGAAAACGATGGCGAACGACTGGGGTGGACTTCAGCAATTGCCTTATCATTGTTCTTGGTTCTGTTTTTACGAACGATTCGATGGACAATTGCAACACTCGCTGTCGTTTACTGGTCCCTTTGGATGACGCGAGCCATTTGTGTGATTGCAGGTTGGCAACTAACGATGGTTTCGTCGATGTTGGTCGCGATGGTTACGGTTATCAGCATCGCAACCTGCATGCATTGGTTCGTTGCATATCAACGCTTGAGACATGCAGAGCAAACAGATCTCCCCATGGATGTTGATGCTGCAATCCCATCAATGAGTTCTGCATCCACTACGTCTGTCCCCTCGAAGTCAAACAGTATCGAATCGTTGACTGTTTCCTTGGAGGAACTGATCGCACCAATATTCTGGGCATGCGCAACAACTGCGATCGCTTTCATGGCGTTGATGGCAGCTCACGTTGAACCCGTGCGCGACTATGGACTGATGATGGCAGTTGCGTCCGTGTGCGTTTTCGTAGGGATACTTGCTATTGTCCCCGGAATCGTCCTCGTAGGCAGGCCTGCCAAATCAAATCAATCTAAGATCACAATACAGTCGGCACGTTTCGTGCATTTTGAACAGCGACTGGGCAGTCGACTCAAAGCAACCCTGCAGATTTTACTCGCTCGTCCAATTTGGACTTGGGTGTTTCTAGGAATTTGGGTCCTATGTACAGCGATTGGAACTTGGCGAGTTGAAGTGGAAACGGACTTCTTAAAGAATTTCAAGAGTGCCTCACCGCTCGTAAAGGGCTATCGTGTTGTGGAAGATCACTTGGGGGGCGCCGGTGTGTGGGACATTATTGTTCCCGCTCCGACGGTGATCACACGCGAATACCTCGCAGAAGTTTCAGCACTCGATAAAAAGCTTTCGGAGCTTTCTGATATCGGACTTACGAAAGTGATAAGCCTCGCCAGTGCAGAAGCCGCGGCACGCAAGTCACCAATACTCGCGCGTCTAACTCCAACACTTCGGCTGGGCGCTATGCGAAGTGCAATTCCAGCGTTCTATGATTCCCTGTTAACTCCTCAATCCCCTGAGCCGACGGCGCTAGCCACGGGTGACCGCGGAAACAGATCTGACCTGATCGTATCCGGGACCAGCGCCCACGGCACAGAGGACAGAGGAGGCCTGGCATTTATCTCACCACGTCGGCTTCGAATCATGTTGCGAGCAAAAGAAAACGTAAGTACCAATGCCAAGCAGACGTTGATTCGCGAAGTGACTCAAATTGTCCAATCGCATACCAGCAGTCCTAGCTGGATTGCAGCAATCGCTTTGCCCGATACAGCTCCAATTAATACCGAGCCAATGGCGCTAGCCACGGGCTCCCCCCGTTCATTGGAATCGGGATTACAAGGGGAACTCGCGACTAGCGCCGACGGCTCAAAGGAACCTTCGGTTACAATCAACGCAGGGGAACTCAATCCAGCCACAACGTTTCAAGTCACAGGCTATTACGTTTTGCTTGCGTCGCTTGTTTCGAGCGTTGTGAGTGATCAGTGGGTATGCTTCGCGTTGGCAACGTTGGCGATTGCTCTTGCGTTGCGATTGGCTATCGGCTCATGGTCACTTGCATTGATCGCGTTAGTACCCAATACGTTGCCTTCGCTTGGAATTCTCGCAGGGATGGGGCTGATTGGAATGAAGATGAATCTCGGAGCGGCCTTAATCGCGGCGGTGTCACTTGGTTTGTCAGTCGATTCGTCGCTTCACTATTTGTGTCAATACATACGACGTCGCAAGGAAACAAAATCGGTCCGCCAGTCTCTGCTAGATTGCCAATCGCGTGTCGGTGTGCCGCTGATGTTGTCGACGGCTACTTTGGTGATTGGATTTGGATCACTTGCAACAAGTGAATTTGTTCCGACCGTTGTTTTCGGAACGACTGCCGCACTGTGTATGCTGCTGGGGCTTGTTGGAAACCTGTGGTGGCTACCGGTCTTGGTGGCTCATTTCGAGCTTGACGGAAACTAAGAATTCTTCCGTTCGCGGACGTAAGTGGCAAGGTCGGCTACGGTTTCCACATCCAGAACGTCTTCATCGACGCGAATCGCGAACCGCTGTTCAAGCTCGAAAGTCAATTCGGCCATTCCGACCGAATCGATGCCAATTAATGCGAGGGAATCGCTGGTGCGTGGATTACCACCACAAGCATTTCGCAAATAATCGACAATCTCTTTTTCGATGACGTCCATCGTCTGCGTCGACCCTCAGAAGTAGCGTGTGTATCGTGCAAATATTTTATGGAACTCGTCAAGAACTCGAGCGACCGAGTCCTCAACAACTTGCGTAATCTTATCTTCAGGAGCTTCGGTAGGCCAGAGACGTTCCGATACATCTTGACTCAAGCTATGATAAGCCCATGTCGCAATCGGTTTAATCTTTAAACTCTACCAGACTCGTCCGCCCCCCCAAAAGCACTCCCAAATGACCGCTTCATCGAATAAACCTGCATTCAATTTAGAAAGCTGGTTTCAGTCCGATTCCAGCAGTACCTGGAACATTGAAACCAGCGGCGAAGGCCCACAAGGAAAGCTGCCTTTAAGCGACGAGATGCTTCGGAATTGGTCTAGCGGCGATCTCTTTGGATGGACACAAAATGCTGGCATGGGGTGGGACATTCAAAAAATGCTCGGCCCTCAGTTCCTTCTGCTGAGTACTCAAGGCGGTATTCGCCGCGAAGACGGGCATCCTATCGCGCTCGGCTACCATACGGGGCACTGGGAAGTCGGGTTGATGGTCCGCGCGGCCGCTGAATGGATCGAGGAGAAAGGGGGCGTTCCTTTCGCTGCTTACGTTAGCGATCCATGTGATGGGCGCACCCAAGGGACAGTCGGTATGTTTGACTCGCTCCCCTATCGCAACGATGCTGCGATTGTGTTTCGAAGGCTGATTCGTTCTTTGCCGACGCGTCGAGGCGTGCTGGGTGTGGCGACATGCGACAAAGGCCTTCCAGCGATGATGCTCGCGCTGGCCGGTGCTAAGAATTTGCCGAGCGTAGTGGTTCCTGGGGGAGTAACTCTCCCAGCTCGTGATACTGAAGACTTAGGAAAAGTCCAATCGATCGGAGCCCGTTACAGTCACGGTGAATTATCGCTCGAAGATGCTTCAGCCGCTGGTTGTCGCGCGTGTGGATCGGCCGGTGGTGGCTGTCAGTTTCTCGGAACGGCTGCAACATCTCAAGTCATCGCGGAAGCTCTCGGGATGACGGTTCCTCATGCAGCGTTGATGCCAAGCGGGCAACCCATTTGGATGGAAATGGCTCGTCAAAGCGCTCGCGTTCTTTGGGATCAATACGAACGCAAAGCAACACTCGGCGACATACTTACTGAGGACTCCTTTCACAACGCGATCGCAGTCCACGCCGCGTGTGGTGGTTCAACCAATCTATTGATCCATGTTCCTGCGATTGCGTTTGCTGCCGGGCTTCCTCGTCCAAGCGTTGAGCAGTGGATCGATTTGAATCGTCGTGTCACTCGCTTTGTTGACTGCCTTCCGAATGGTCCGATGTATCATCCGACATTGCGATTGTTCATGGCTGGTGGCGTTCCCGAGGTGATGTGGCACCTGCGCGAAATGGGGATCGCCAAATGCGAAGCCAAGACAATTACCGGTAAGACGTGGAATGAAATACTCGATGTGTGGGCTGTCTCACCAAGACGAGCGGAGCTTCGCGAGCGATTGCTTAAACAAGACGGAGTCGACGCCGATACGGTCATCATTCCACCGAAAGTTGCCAAGTCGATGGGACTGACCAGCACAGTTTGCTTTCCGATCGGAAACCTATGCCCAGAAGGGGCTGTTATCAAGTCGACAGCGATCGATCCAAGCGTCCTCGATGCCGACGGAGTCTATCGCAAGAGCGGCCCCGCGCGAGTCTTCACTAACGAGCCTGATGCGATTGCTGCGATCAAAGGTCAATCGGACAAGCCTGAACATCGACCAATTCAAATGGGAGATATCATGGTGCTGCTCGGACGTGGACCGATGGGATCGGGAATGGAAGAAACCTATCAAGTCACCAGTGCTTTGAAACACTTGAAGTGGGGAAAGCATGTCGCTCTGATTACCGATGCACGCTTCTCGGGAGTAAGCACCGGTGCATGTATCGGCCACGTCGGACCGGAAGCTCTTGCCGGTGGTCCCATTGGACGACTTCAAGATGGCGATTGGATCGAGATTGAAATCGATCCTATCAAGCTTACCGGCCGCGCAGACTTTGTGGGCTCCAAAGATCAACCGATCACTTGGGAAGAAGGAGCTAAGGTGCTCGCTAGTCGACCGCTGCACCCAAAACTTATGCCGGATCCAAGACTACCGGATGACACCCGTCTTTGGGCCGCGCTTCAACAAGTCGGTGGCGGCACTTGGGGAGGCTGTGTCTATGACGTAGACGAGATCATCGAAGTCTTGAAACTTGGAATGGAAGCAAAACAAAAGACATCGACAACATAAAAGGTTTATGCCGGTCGTGAAGGGCAGATGCATTCGTACTCGTACTCAGCCGTAGGCGGTACTCGTACTCGAATCGGGGTTTTCGAGTACGAGCACGAGTAAGAGTGCAATACAGCAGCTTAAAAGCACAACGGTCATCGCAGACTTAGCTTTGGGCGGCTGATGAATTTGAAAAAAGATGGTACAACACGCGTCATGACGACACTATCTCCGATGATGCGACAGTACGAGGATGCGAAAGCGGTTAGCGGTGATGCGCTGCTGTTTTTCCGAATGGGCGATTTCTATGAGCTCTTCCATGAAGACGCAAAGATTGCCGCTCGCGTTCTTGGGCTGACTTTGACCAGTCGTGACAAGAGCGAGAACCCGGTACCGATGGCTGGTTTTCCTCATCATCAACTGGAAGGGTATCTCGCAAAGCTGATACGCAGTGGATACCGCGCTGCGGTTTGCGAGCAGATGGAAGATCCCAAACAAGCCAAAGGGATCGTCAAGCGTGAGGTAACTCGGATCGTTACACCAGGGACGCTGACCGATGATGCGCTGCTGGATCCACGAGCCTCCAATTTGCTGGTTGCGATCTGTCCTTCCGTGAACGACAAGCAACAAGATTCGCGGCGTGGTTTGGTTGGCATCGCGTGGGTCGAGCTATCAACTGGACGATTCGAAGCAGGCGTCTTTCACGCTTCACAACTTCAAGATGAACTTGCGAAACTGGAACCGGCTGAAGTCATCACCCATGAAGAAGATTTGGCTTATGCGAAAACCATCGCCAACACCTCAGCACTTGATGCACCTGCGTGGGCTCAAGCGAAACGTCCCTCGTGGCAATTTGGACTCGACGAATCGCGACGTGTCTTGTGTCAACAGTTTGGGATCCGCGATTTGGCCGGAATGGGTTGGGAAGAAGGGGATGAATTAGCGATCCGCGCCGCAGGAGCCGCGATGGCTTATCTGCTCGAAACACAGCGGAACACGCTTTCGCATATTCAATCGGTGATTCCCGCTCGACAAGGACGCTTCTTAGAGATTGACGCAGCAACACGACGCTCGCTCGAATTGACTCACACGATACGTGGTTCGGGTCGACAGGGCTCGCTTCTGGAAGTAATGGATCGAACGCTGACACCGATGGGAGCACGCCGCATCGCGCAGTGGCTTGCTTCTCCGTTAATCGATCGCACCCAAATAGAATCGCGATTGAACGCAGTGGAAGAACTGGTCAAAGAAAAGCGATTTCGCGAAACGATACGCACTCAGTTGCAAGATGTCTACGATTTGCAGCGATTACTAGGACGCGTTGCAACCGGACG
>JAIYDQ010000158.1 GCA_027487375.1 Planctomycetaceae bacterium | reverse complement strand
GTTCGTATCCGAATGAAGCGTCTTGGACGCAAAAACCGTCCGTTTTACCGAGTTTGCGTTGTCGATGGGCGTCGCCCAAGAGACGGCCGAGTCCTTGAAGAACTCGGGCATTACGACCCAATGTGCAAGGAAACTGACGCACGAGCAATCTTGCGTGGCGATCGGATTGACTACTGGCTCAGTGTTGGTGCTCAGCCAAGCGAAGCATGCGGCGTTTTGATTAAGAAATATGGCTCGAAGGGCACTCACTTGTCCGAACAAGCTACAGCCTTACAAAAAATCGGTCGCGGACCGAAGCAGCCTCGTACGACATCCGCTCCCGTTGCTGCGGAAGCTGCTGCTGAGCAAGCACCAGCCTAGTTCAGGTTGGAATCGGTTATCAATTCCGCTCTTAGAGTCTTGCTCGAGAGCGGTTTGGGCGAAAGTTGTCGTCTAAGTGCTCGATGACTTTACGGTTTTCGATTTAGAGTTGCATAGTAGCCGGGGCAGCCTCCGGGAAATTCGTGGTAGAGCCGGTTTGTTGTGCTGTGCCCATCCATTCTGCAGCTTGCTTCTAGACTTCACACTTTCATCCGTCTTATGGACGGATTTTCAAGTTGGGTATGTTGCTCCCGAGGGGAGTTTAGCTTTTTGAGATTTGACATCATCACTTTGTTTCCCGAAATCTTTTCGGGGTATCTAACGCAAAGCTTACTCAATAAGGCAATCGAAGCTTCGCTCGTTGAAATCGTCGTTCACGATCTTCGAAAATGGTCGACTGATCCCAAGCATCACAAAATTGATGATCGCCCGTTTGGTGGCGGACCAGGAATGTTGATTTGCGTCGAACCAGTCGTCCGATGTGTCGAAGACGTTCAGAAGATGAGTCCAATTGAGGGCAAGGTTGTGCTTTTGACGCCGCAAGGGCAACGCCTTGAGCAACCACTGGTCGAGCAGCTTTCTAGCCAATCTCGCTATCTTGTTCTGTGCGGGCGTTATGAAGGCTTTGATCAACGCGTCATTGATATCCTAAATCCGATGGAGTTGAGTATCGGCGATTATGTTCTCAACGGCGGCGAAGTTGCGGCGATGGTACTGGTTGACGCGACCATCAGGATGATCCCAGGAGTTCTGGGAGACGAACAAAGTAGCATCGAGGACTCGTTTTCGCGTGGCAATCGCATTTTGGAGTTCCCGCAATACACCCGTCCACGGGAATTTCGAGGGTTAGCCGTCCCCGAAGTTTTGCTCAACGGGAACCACGAGGCGATCGCTGCTTGGAGAGCCTCCGAAAGTCTCCGTCGGACCGCCGAGCGACGTTCGGATCTGCTCCCTCCAGACAAATAGCCGTAAATCACTTGCCGACAGCTCGCCGATCGCGATTGCTCGGGAAGGCGTTGATTTGGTACAGTGGGGTGCTCGCTGGGCCTCTTTGAGTCAAGCGCATAAGCATCACGGAGGATCACCAAACCATGGCGAACGCAGCACGAAAGTTGCAACAACCTAACCGGCAAAAACAGCGTGCGGCAGAAGTCGTTCTCTGTGAGGCGGACGCGTTGAGGACGTTAGCCGCCGAATTACAGCTTGAAGGTTACCACCCGTTTACCGGCGCCGTGCAGTGCATACTTTCGATGCAAGGGCGATTGATCGTCTTAGGAATTGGTAAGGCTGGATGGGTTGGGCAAAAGATTGCCGCCACGTTTGCTTCCACCGGAACATCTGCGCATTTCGTTCATCCCAGCGAAGCGGTTCATGGTGATCTTGGACGTATTCATCCCGACGATGTCGTTCTTATTCTCTCAAACAGCGGAGCATCGCATGAGATCGTGAGGCTGCTTGATCACCTGAAATGCCATAGCTCTGCGATCATTGCGATTACTTCAAATGAGTCGAGTCCATTGGCAATGGCTGCAGATTTCGTTCTTGCGATACCGAAACACCGAGAAGCTTGTACAAACGGTCTCGCTCCGACTACAAGCACGACTTGCATGATGGCCCTGGGCGATTCATTGGCAATTGTAGTTAGTGATGAACGCGGCTTTGCTTCGGCTGACTTTGCAAGATTTCATCCAGGTGGATCGCTCGGGAATCAATTAAAGACGGTGAATGAACTGATGCGTCCCATTCACGAGTGCCGCGTGGCGGAGATGACTAGCTCGATCCGCGAAGTGCTAGTTGGGGTGGCAAGACCGGGGCGTCGAAGTGGTGCTGTTATGTTGGTGGACGACGCTGGTAAACTGCAAGGCATTTTCACCGATAGCGACTTGGCGAAACTGCTCGAGCGCAGGCTAGACCAAACAATCGATGAACCAATCTCACAGATGATGATTCGTAAGTTTTCGGCGGTCCAGAGTAACGCTTTGGCGACAGATGCGTTAACGATTCTTGCACAGAAAAAAATCAGCGAACTACCTGTCGTGGATGCCGATGACAAACCAATCGGCATGATAGATATCACGGATTTGATTGGGTTTGTTGACTCAAGAGAGCTTGCCTCTCAGGAAGAATCCACTTGCAATTTCGAGAACTCCTCACCAGCGACCCTGCGCATATTTTGCTAACTACGAGCTCCTAACTCAAGACTCTCCATACCTGCATGTCCAATCGAGATACTGAAGCAGCACGTCCAATCAAATTAATTCTTTCCGATGTCGATGGCGTTATGACCGACGGGAGAATCATTCTGGATAATGCTGGAATTGAATCAAAAGAGTTTCACGTCCGCGATGGCATGGGAATCAAGCTTTGGCAACAGGCTGGATTTTCGTTTGGGGTTTTAACCAGTCGGAACTCTCAAATTGTAAAACTTCGCGCGAAAGAGCTCGGCATCGCAATCGTTCGACAAGGCTTCGAGGAGAAGCTACCAGCAGCACGCGAGATCTTTGCATCTCTTGGGCTCAACGCATCTGAAGTTTGTTACATCGGTGATGATCTACCAGACCTGCCAGTAATTTTGGAAGTTGGTTTATCAGTAGCCGTCAGTGATGCAGTTGCTGAAGTAAAGTCCGCCGCCAAGTGGACCTTGAGCACTCCTGGTGGACACGGAGCAATTCGCGAGTTGACCGAACGGCTACTTAAGGCAAAAGGCCTTTGGGAAGACTTTATCCCGCGATGAAATACCGGTCTTTAAGACGGAATCATAACTGGGAATAGGTCCGCGTTGGTGAAGAGAAGATACATACGCGTCTGCGGAGAGACGCTGCTACGTGGTGACTCGTCGGGCGATCACTATACGGGCGTGACCTTGAAGATCTTTGATGGTCGGTTGAATAGTCCAACCTGGGTGTTGGTCAAAAACCTCCGCTAATTGTTTCGCCAGCATGGGCGATGTTTCAATGATCATGAAGCCACCTGCAGCGATTCGCTCGTTCGCTTGGGCAATTAATCTTTCGCTAATCTCGAGCCCGGTCACTCCTGACAAAAGAGCTGATTTCGGTTCAAACTCGCGAACACTTTTGCTCAGTTGTTCATACTCGCTCTGACTGATGTAGGGTGGGTTGCTCACAATTATGTCGAACTTGGCAACAGATTTATCAGCGGGAATTGAATCTAAAAGGTCGCCGGAGAAAAACTGAATTCGGTCCGATAGTGAATGCTGAGAGGCGTTATGCGTCGCTACGGCGAGGGCTGGTTCACTGAGGTCACTTGCAAATACCAGCGCGTTCGGAATGTGCTTGGCTATCGCTACAGCAACACACCCGCTACCGGTACAGATATCGGCGACCGCCAACGTTCGTGGCTTCGGGTCCGAAGCAAATGCGGGAACCTTAGAAAGGGCTTTCGCGGCATCAATAGCAGCGACAACAAGATGCTCGGTTTCTGGACGTGGTATCAGGCAGTCCGGGTTTACCCGAAAATCCATTGAATAGAACTCTTTGTGACCGACTAAGTAAGCAACTGGGGTGCCCTCTGCACGACGAACAACCATCTCGCGAAAAGCGGCCTTTACCGATTCGTCCGGTTCTTGATCGAATGCCGTGTATAGTTCAATCCGTTGGCATTGTCGTGCGTGTGCTAGTAAGACTTCGGCATCTAGTCTTGCCGATTCGGACCCCTTCTTACGAAGGTAATCTGTCGTCCAAGTTAACAGCCGTCCGACCGTCCATGTTTCGGTTTGCGTCATCGATCAAGCTTCCACGAGTAACTTATGCATCATCCATTCCGCCGCGTAATTGATTACGTTCGTATTCTAACAGAGCTTCGGTGACAGGATTAAAATCACCTGCAATAATCTGATCAAGCTTGTGAAGCGTTAAGCCGATTCGGTGATCAGTTAGCCGGTTTTGTGGGAAATTATAAGTGCGAATACGTTCGCTGCGGTCTCCTGATCCGGTCAATGTTTGCCGCTCGTCGGATCTCTTCTTAGCTTCTTGTTCGCGTTTGAGGTCGTACAGTCGACTCTTGAGAACTCGAATAGCGCGAGCCAAGTTCTTGTGCTGACTCTTTTCATCTTGGCATTGGACTACGACACCCGTTTCGAAGTGCGTCAAGCGGATCGCCGACTCGGTCTTGTTAACGTGTTGTCCTCCTGGGCCCGAGGCGCAGAACTTATCAACGCGATAGTCCTCTGTCTTCAAGTCAATTTCCACATCTTCAGGTTCAGCCATCACCGCGACGGTTGCGGCTGATGTGTGGACACGACCAGCGGTTTCCGTTTCGGGTACTCGTTGGACGCGGTGCCCTCCACTTTCAAATTGCAATTCGCGATAAACCGATTCGCCTTCGAATGCTAGAACGATCTCTTTGAAGCCACCACGTTCACTTACACTACTGTCCATGACTTCCACCTTCCATCGCTTTTGATCAGCATGATGGAGATACATTTGGTAGAGATCACGAGCGAACAATGCGGCCTCTTCACCGCCAGTACCGGCTCGAATTTCCATAACGCAACGCGTTCGGTTCGAGTCCTCGCCGCCGATCGTGAAGTCAAGTAGTTCGCGCCACAGTTCTTCGCGACTCGCGACTAGTTTGTCGAGTTCCTCGCGAGCCATTGCTTGCTCGTCGGCGTCTTCGCTTTCTGCCATGAGGGTGAGGTCGCGAATGTCTTCGGACATCTTTTTATAGTTGCGATACTTGGTCGCCATTTTAAGCAGACCCCCGTGCTCGCGCATCACGTTTGCGATCTTGCCAGAGTCACTCAGAACCTCTGGATCGGACATCTGCTGTTCAAGTCCTTCGAATTTTGTCAGTAACTCATCTAGTTTTGCACGGACGTTCATAGATACCCAGCGAGATTAACAGCGAAGAATTGTGGAGGTGGCAAACGAAAAACCGCCGCAAAACCACGCATCGAAGCGAATGTTTTGCGGCGGATAATTTGTGTTTAGGTTGGAGCCAGCTATTTCTTCTTTGCAGGTGCTTTTTTGCCGCCGAGTGATGCGTACGTTCCGGCTGCGAACTTGTTTTGGAACTTCTCAATTCGTCCGGCGGTATCGACGTACTTCAACTTGCCCGTAAAAAATGGGTGACATGCATTGCAAATGTCGACCTTCAGTTCCTTGCGAATACTTCGAGTTTTGAAGGTGTTCCCACAACCGCAAGTGACAGTGGTTTCTACGTAATTTGGGTGGATGCCTGATTTCATGGTACGAATACTTTGGTGATACCTAACGTCGCGAATCTTGTCGTTTTCGACGTTGATCTAGTAAGTTCCTGGGCGGCCGTTGCGACGCAATCAATAAGGAATGCCGGTTTCAGGACAGAGAATGATACGGATATCGGCTAGATTCTACAAGTCCATCGCAATTTCCGCGTTCGGAAGTGGCTAAACGGGAAGACTTTGGTCAATAACAAATCTTTCAGGATTCGCTCGGCTACAAAAACTGCCGAGTCGAATCGCTTTCGGTCATTTACCGAATCTTTTCAAATTCGGATCAAAAATTGAAGAAAGCCAACGAAATTACGCTTGGGCCTTCATTTGGTCCAGCAGTCGTCCGGGGCTGCCCATGATGTTATATCCAGCGTCCACGTGGAGGATTTCCCCGGTGATTCCGTTGCTGTAAGGGCTTAGTAGATAAGCACCGCTTCGGCCGACCTCTTCGTGTGTCACATTTCGTCCCAAGGGAGCCACGTGTCCATAGTATTCCTGCATTTCGCCGACGCCAGCTGCATATCCAGCGAGTGTCTTGAGTGGCCCCGCGCTGACGGCGTTAACCCGCACGTCAACCGGCCCCATATCAAATGCGAGGTACTTGATGGTGGCGTCCAAGGCCGCCTTGCAGATTCCCATCACGTTATAGCCGGGGACGCACTTTTCGCCACCAAAATATGTCATCGCAACAACCGAGGCCCCCGGATTGAATAGCGGACGCGCAAAGTTCGTTACGGAAATCAAGCTGTAAACGCTTACGTCCATGGCAAGCTTAAAACCAGATCGGCCTGTTTCAACAGTTGGCCGTGATAAGTCAGCACGATCCGCAAAAGCGATTGAGTGCAACAAAAAGTCGATCTTGCCAAGCTTTTCGCCGGCCATCTTCATGAAAGCTTCGACTTGTTCGTCCTCTTGAACGTCAAGCGGTTCGAGGAATGCCGTTTGGGATGGATACTGGTCAACGCATTTGCTGACCCGCATTCGATTCTTTTTCTTTTCATCATCGGGACGATCGGGCAAATGCGAAAATCCGCAAGTTCCGCCGTGCTCCATGATTTCCCGAGCGATAGCCCAAGCAATGGAGTTGTCGTTTGCAATGCCTAGAACGATTCCTTTTTTTCCTTCAAACAACTTCATTGTTAGCCTTCGCACCCATGTGTGAGAATAAGTTCAGATTGTGAAGCGATCTTGATGTAGTAAGTCGCACCATTGGAATGACAACTTCAAGCATCGCCCGTACCATCAATACTCAGTTGGCACGTCTAGAGAATAAAGATTTCAGCATCTGGTGGCTAGATGGTCGCAGGGCTAGTCAATTCTTCAGAATATGGATCGAGCCGCGAACACTAGCTCCCGGTTTTCCCATAGCAACCCGGAGCTAGCGCTCACGGCTCATTACCCAGCTTGAAATTGTGACTTTGCTCTGTAGATGGTCGGCGGCTAGTTGGTAGGGCCATGGCGATCTGCGATAATGAAAAACAAAAACTAGTATTCTCAGTAGCAGTCGTTTAGAATTCGGAGATGATAGGCTTATGCTTGAAAATAAACGGGATTTGATAGGCGACGCTGACATCCAACGCGACCCATCACAAGTGGTTGCCGATGAACGCGAATCGATCCTAGAAAGGCTTGTGAAGTCCGTTGGCGAAGAGTGCGGTCAAGAAGCGATTGAGTATGTGGCGAACTCGCGAGCGGAAGCTGTCGGCGAGTAGTTTTTCGCTTCTGTCTCGCTTAGTTGGAATCGAAACAGAATACGGCTTATATCGCGGGCACTCGACAGGCACGAGTACTTCATCAAGCACATTCTCCGCCTTTGATATCTTTGATCAGCTTGTCCCATGGCTGAAGCAGCGACTGCCCACGGCGCCATCAAGCCGGCATATGTATCGCGTGTTTCTTGCCAATGGTGCTTGTATCGGGGTTGAGACCAACGGGACACATCACAACGGTGGCGGGCTTATCGAGGTCGCTACCCCTGAATGCCGCTCGCCGCTTGAGTTAATCGGATACCAGACAGTGCTTGACCGATGGATGGTCGAAAGCTTGAGCGAGCTTCAGCCACAAACAGATGCGCGATGGCTCAAAAATTCTTCAGATGGAGGCGGAGTCACTTACGGGCAGCACGAGAATTATGAGGTCCGAATCGCCCAAGGATGGAGGCTAGCCATGTGGCGCGTTGGATTGTTAGTGATGCTTCCAATGCTCGTTCTCTATCGCTTGTTTGCCGTCGCTTGGACCTGCTTGCTTTCGGGATGGTCTCGAATAATTCGTCCGCTTCGGCCTCAAGTGGATCTCGGATTCTCTGGTAGTGAGATTAACTCCAAAACGCCTTCAAGCTCGCCTCCTCCCTACACAAAAGCTGAACCGTGGATGCTTACGTTAGCGTCGGGGTTGCGATGGTTACACTGGCCAATAGCCATGTACTTTCATTGTCTGATTTGGATGTTCACTTTGGTGCCTCACCGACGTTGGCTTGGAGCGTTCTTTGCTTCGAGATCGGCTGTCGAAGGGAGTGGTCACGTCGATCGTCACGGCCGGTTTTGGTTGAGCGCGAGAGCTTCCAAAATCAATTCGATGATCGGTTTCGGAAGCTACTGGAACGAGTCGCCGATATTCGTCACCGGGCATTGGCTTACCGGTTTGCTTGCTGATCGCACTTGGAGTTTTCAAGCTTGGCGTAATATGTTCCAAGCGACCCAACGAATTCAGATCGCCCTTGGTGATTCGACTCCCAACGAACGAAGTCAATACATTCGCATAGCAACGACGACGCTCGTTTTGGACTTGGTTGAATCGGGGCGTTTAAAAGGGCTCCCGTGCCTGAAAAATCCACTTCGGGCCCTTAGATCCATCGCGACGGACAGCTCATTAATGCGGACAGTTGCAGATAGCCGAGGACTTGTTTGGACGGCAATTGATATCCAACGCCAGTATGCAGGGGCCGTTCGTTTGATGATTTCCCAGTTGCAGCCGTCGACAGCCGTTAGCAAGATTGAAGAAGCCAGGACCGCACTTTCGGCCTGGCAAGAGACTTTAGACCATTTGCAAGAAAGTGATTCCGACGAGCAGTCGCAAAAGTGGTTGCTCGGGCGTGTCGATTGGTTCAGCAAGCGATGGCTGATGGATCGGTCGGCACCCAAGTCATCTTGGGCTGCTTTGAAAAAGATCGACCTAAAGTTTCATGAGCTGGATAACCGCGGCTATTTTCGGCAACTGGTTCGAGCTCTGGATATTCCCCAAATGGTCAGCCCCGCTAACCTCGATCGGGCTTGCCGAATGCCGCCCGTCAATTCACCGGCCATCAAACGATCCTACCTTATTCGCGAATTTGCCGACCACTACCCCGATTTCGCGGTCGACTGGAACGAAGTCGTTTGGACCGACGAGCAAGAAATGCTTGTTCGGGTCGTCTGCGCCTAAATAAATCGCTCAAAGCGATGAATCTTTCAGTGGGGCCGGCCAAACACCACGATTGACGTTAGCCCAAGTCCCAACTAGACTTCCGGCTTTCCGTTTCGATTCGTTTCGATCGCATTTTCATTCTCTCACTAGGCAGAGCTGGTAGGTAGTCAATGGCTAACAAGATGACGTATTACTTCGGAAAGACAAAAACCGAAGGTAAGGGTTTGAGCAAAGAAATTCTCGGTGGTAAGGGTGCAAATCTGGCTGACATGACCAGCATTGGTTTGCCTGTCCCTCCAGGTTTTACAATTACTACTGAAATGTGCGCTGCCTACAACAAAGGCGGACAAAAAATGCCAGCTGGCTTGATGGACGATGTCCGTAAGCAAGTCGCCACGATGGAGAAAGAGCTCGGCAAGAAATTTGGCGACAACAAGAACCCACTCTTGGTCTCCGTTCGCTCCGGTGCGGCTGTGAGCATGCCTGGTATGATGAATACCATTCTTAATCTAGGTATGAACGACGTCTCGACCGAAGGACTCTCGAAAGCGACCAACAATCCTCGCTTTGCATACGACTCCTATCGTCGTTTGATCAACATGTTCGGCGATGTGGTGATGGGTATGGAACACCATGACTTCGAGCATGAGTTCGATATCATCAAGAAGAAGTACAAGGTCAAGGACGATACCGACGTTCCTGCAGAGGGACTTAAGGAACTTTGCGAAGCTTATAAGAAGCTTTATAAGACCAAGACAAAAGAAGAGTTTCCTCAAGATCCTTACAAGCAACTTGAGAAGTCAATCAACGCAGTCTTCAATAGCTGGATGAGCAATAAAGCGGTCAAGTATCGCGAAATTGAAAACATTCGTGGTCTCTTGGGAACCGCCGTCAATTGCCAATCTATGGTGTACGGCAACATGGGTGACGATTCTGGAACGGGTGTTGCGTTCACTCGAAATCCAAACACCGGTGAGAACAAGTTCTTCGGTGAATACCTTGTGAATGCCCAAGGTGAAGACGTTGTCGCAGGTATCCGAACTCCTGAACCTTGCGACCAAATGGGCAAGTGGAACAAGGCTGTCTACAAGCAAATCTTGGATATCAAGGATATCCTTGAAAAGCATTACAAGGACATGCAAGACATCGAGTTCACGATTGAAAAGGGAGTCCTTTTCATGTTGCAAACTCGAAATGGCAAGCGGACTGCAACGGCTGCTGTGAAGATGGCTGTCGACATGGTCAAGGAAAAGCTGATCGACGAAAAGACAGCTGTCCTTCGCGTTCCGGCTGGCGACTTGACGCAACTGTTGTTGCCTTCGTTCAAGCCATCTGCTTGGGATAAAGCAGTCAAGATCTGTAAAGGTCTTCCAGCTTCCCCCGGTGGAGCTGTCGGTAAGCTTTCGTTCACGGCCGAAGATGCTCGAGATCGACATGCAAAGGGTGAAGCGGTTATTCTTGTTCGACAAGAAACCTCTCCTGAAGATGTCGAAGGGATGTACGCAGCGGCTGGGATTCTCACCAGCACCGGCGGTATGACATCGCACGCTGCGGTGGTCGCTCGTGGTTGGGGACGTTGCTGCGTCGTTGGAGCCGGTGCGATTAAGATCGATCCAGCGGCAGGTAAAGTCGTCATCGATGGAAAGACCTACACCAGCAAAGATACTTTCAGCATTAACGGCACGACCGGTGAAGTAGCTGTCGGAAGTATCGAAACGCAAGAAGCTGCCTTAACTGGCGACTTTGCCAAGCTGATGAAATGGGCTGATGGATTCCGAACTTTGAAGGTTCGCACCAACGCTGACTCGCCCGAAGATTCGGTTCGAGCTCGCGAGTTCGGTGCTGAAGGTATCGGACTTTGCCGAACCGAACACATGTTCTTCGAAGGAACACGGATCAAAGCCATGCGAGAAATGATTCTCGCTCACGATGTTGAATCACGTCGTAAGGCGCTTGCGAAGCTGCTTCCATTCCAACGCGAAGACTTCATTGGAATCTTCACCGCGATGAAGGGACTTCCGGTCACGGTTCGGTTGCTTGATCCACCGTTGCACGAATTCGTGCCTCATGAAGAAAAGCAACAGAAGGAACTTGCGACCGAACTCGGTATCAAGCTTGCCGAAATCAAGTCGCGAATCGCTCAGCTCCACGAAGCTAACCCGATGCTTGGTCACCGTGGTTGCCGTTTGACCGTAACCTATCCAGAAATTCTCGAAATGCAAGTTCGAGCAATTGTGGAAGCTGCGATCGAATGCAAGAAGAAAAAGATCGATGCTATTCCAGAAATCATGATCCCACTCGTTGGTTCGCGAACCGAATTGGCGATGTTGAGAGCTCAAACACTGGAAGTCATTGAGCAAGTCAAGAAGGACCACAAGTTCAGTGGCAAGCTTGACATCACCGTGGGAACGATGATCGAAGTTCCTCGTGCCGCTTTGACTGCCGACCAAATCGCAGCTGAAGCTGACTTCTTCTCTTTCGGTACAAACGATTTGACGCAAATGACTTTCGGGTTCAGCCGAGACGACGTCAACTCGTTCTTGCCTGATTACATGAAGAACGACCTTCTACCAGCCGACCCATTCCAAACACTCGACACAAACGGTGTTGGTCAATTGGTTGAGATGGCCGTCAAGAAGGGCCGTGGAGCCAAGAAAGATCTCAAGTGCGGTATCTGCGGTGAGCACGGTGGAGATCCAAAGAGCGTCTTCTTCTGTCACAACGTTGGACTGGACTATGTAAGCTGCAGTCCTTTCCGAGTGCCGATCGCTCGACTAGCAGCCGCTCAAGCTGCACTCGGCAAAAAGTAATTCATTGAAGAAAAGCGTTTGAAACATAACGTGTCTCAGAAACAAGAAACGTCATGATGTAAGTCATGACGTTTTTTATTTGTACGCGAGCCTTTTGCATTGATTGTTCAAACCATCCCTGGCGCGATAGGAAAGCGGAAGCAATTGGAATCCCTTTGGTCTACTTGATGATCAACCGTGCGATTCCGCTGTTGGTGAGTATCGCCATTGTTATTCCGCCGATTAACCATTACCGATCCGATATTTGATTCTGTGTTCAATTCCGGTTATGTTGATCCAAGGTCAAGCTACATTGAAGTACGCAAGCCTCCGCTCACGACCCGAACTCGCTGCTAGTAAGTGAATTCCCCAGCCATCATTCTGGTCCCCCAGAACCGCACGCCACTCTCCCGTAAACAATGAGGTTATCATGCTCGTTCCTCAACCGGCTTTGTCGGTTTCTCGTCGCCAATTATTAAAGGCAGGTAGCGCCACTGGTTTTGCATTGGCGTTGCCGCACGGAGTCACGCGATCAAATGAGCATGACAAGCTCAAGTTAGCGTTTATTGGAGTTGGTGGACGTGGCAAAGCAAATCTTTCGACCATGACCAAAGATCCTGGTGTTGAAGTCGTTGCTTTGTGTGATGTCGATCGTCGACATTTGACATCTGCGTCAGAGCTATTCCCGTCGGCTCGAACGTATTCTGATTTCCGAAAGATTTACGAAGAAGCGAAGGACATAGACGGTGTAGTGATCAGCATTGCAGAGCATACGCACGCTTATGCGGTGGTTCCGGCTTTGAAGCTTGGTAAGCACGTTTACTGTGAGAAGCCACTCACTCACAACGTTGCCGAGGCAAGGTTGATTACCGAACTGGCGGCCAAGGCCGGGGTCGCGACCCAAATGGGTACGCAAATGCACGCCAGTGAGAATTATCACCGTGTCGTGGAGCTTATTCAAAGCCACGCTATTGGAGATGTCACTGAAGTGCATGTTTGGGTGGCTCGTGCTTGGGGGCTTCAATCGAAAGAGGATTCGATAGCCAACAAAGATCGCGTGTTCGTGACAGAACGGCCTACCGAACAGATGGTGCCGCCTGACTACTTGGACTGGGATCTCTGGTTAGGCCCCGCTGCGGCGAGACCTTATCACAGTGTCTATTTCCCAGGGCCAAACTGGTATCGATGGTGGGATTTCGGAAACGGGACGATGTCGGACCTGGGAAGTCACTGGAACGACCTACCTTATTGGGCTCTGAAACTCGATGCTCCATTGAGCATTGAAGGGATCGGTGATTCGCCACATCCTGAGATTGCGCCGGCTTCCATGACGGCCATCTACGAGTATGGAGCACGAGGCAATCTGCCACCCTGTCGATTGACATGGTATCAGGGGAATCACAAACCGCGACTGCTTACCGAAGGCAAGATACCGTCATTCCCAAGCGGAGTGTTATTCGTTGGCGATAAGGGGATGCTTCTGGCGGACTACAAAAAGCACATCCTTATGCCTGAAGAGAACTTTAAAGATTTTCAGCCGCCAGCTCCGTTCATTCCGGATTCTCCAGGCCAGCACGAAGAGTGGCTGGCCGCTTGTCGAACAGGCTCACCAACGTCAAGTCCCTTTAGCTATGCGGGCCCGCTTACGGAAGCCAATCATCTCGGCAACGTTGCATTTCGCGCGGGCGGCAAAATACTTTGGGACAGCAAGTCGATGCGCATTACTAACAACGAAGAAGCCAATCGGTTCTTGAGTCGAACTCCACGAGATGGATGGACGTTGAAATAAAGCTCCCCCCTGATTCATTTAGCGTCGAGGAATTCGTAAGAATTCCTACGTCTCTGGAATCAATAGCCAAACCTCCAGTCTTCAGATATCTTACGACCTCTGGGACCACCACAACCCGCCAGTATATTATGCGAAGCGTTCTTGCAACGAGAGAACCGTCATCGATTCGGTTCGCATGGCTTCCATGGCTTGAACAGCTGCTTCGGCTGCCGCGACGGTAGTGATGCAAGGCACACCAAATTGCACTGCGGCGGCACGGATACGTCCTTCGTCGGTCCGCGCACCCTTGCCGTTTGGAGTGTTGATAATCAAAGAAACATTATCGTTCTTGAGATAGTCGATCAGGTTTGGATTGCCTTCGGCAAGCTTCTTGACTCGAGTTACAGGAAGGCCTGCTTTCGTGATTTCGTTGGCTGTTCCACTGGTAGCGAGAAGCGTATAGCCCATCTTGTGAAGGTTGTTTGCGATGGCAGGGATCGGGCCACGGTGTCGGCTGGAAACGCTTAAGAAAACATTGCCAGTTTTCGGAAGGAAGACGCCGGCAGCGATTTGACTCTTAGCGAACGCAATTGGAAACGTGTCGCTGATTCCCATGACTTCGCCGGTCGATCGCATTTCTGGGCCGAGTACAATGTCGACTCCAGCAAACTTACGAAACGGGAAGACGCTTTCTTTTACTGAAATGTGTCGTGGAATGGGTTCAGAAGTGATGCCCAGTTCTTTCAAGGTCATTCCGGCCATAACTTTTGCCGCAATTTTTGCGACTGGCACTCCCGTCGCCTTGGCGACAAATGGAACGGTTCGGCTTGCCCGCGGATTAACCTCAAGAATGTAGACAACCTGATTTGGGCCTTCTTCTTTCACGGCGAACTGAACATTCATCAGTCCGACGACTTTCAACTTCAAAGCCATTGCCTTAGTCGATTGGCGAATCTCTTCGATGACCGATTGCGGCAACTGAAATGGAGGAATCGCACAAGCCGAGTCGCCCGAGTGAACGCCGGCTTCTTCGATATGTTCCATGATTCCCATGATCACGACATCGGTTCCATCGCAAACGGCGTCTACGTCGACTTCTGTTGCGTCTTCCAAGAAGCGATCAATCAGGACTGGTTGGCCTTGAGAGACGACGAAGGCTTCTGTGACGTACCGGTCGAACTGGGAATTGTCATAGCAAATCTCCATCGCGCGACCGCCGAGTACAAAGCTTGGGCGAACAATTGCAGGGAATCCGATTTTCTGGACTTCTGCCCGCGCTTGGGACATCGTCCGAGCGATTCCGTTTGCTGGTTGTCGTAGGCCAAGCTCGAAGAGAAGCTTCTGGAATTTTTCACGATCTTCCGCGGCTTCAATCGTCTCTACGCTAGTACCAATAATCGGAACACCAGCAGTATCTAGGGCTCGTGCCAAGTTCAATGGCGTTTGACCACCGAATTGAACGATCACACCGTGAGGTTGGATACGATCGCAAATGTTAAGTACGTCTTCGGTAGTTAACGGCTCGAAGAACAGAACATCGCTAGTGTCGTAGTCGGTGCTAACTGTTTCAGGGTTGCTGTTTACCATGATCGACTGGATGCCCATTTCCCGAAGGGCATAGCTTGCATGGCAACAGCAGTAATCGAACTCGATTCCTTGACCGATTCGATTCGGACCGCCACCCAGAATCATGACTCGCTTTTGCCCAACAATCGGTGTCGGGAGTTCGTCTTCATGCTCGTAAGTGCTGTAGAAGTAGGGCGTATATGCTTCGAATTCTGCGGCACACGTATCGACCGCTTTATACACCGCCAACACACCGAGTGATTTTCGGTATGCGCGAACTTCCATTTCATGACTTGAAAGGAGGTAAGCAATCTGACGGTCCGAAAAACCATACTGCTTTGCTTGTCGCATCGTTGCAGCGTCGATGCTCGACAGGGTTCCGATACTAGCGAGATGATTCTCCATCTCGGTGATTTCGAGCAGCTGATCCAAGAACCAGATATCGATTCCTGTCAGTTGGTTGATCTCTTCGATCGTCATACCCGCTTTGATCGCATAGCGGAGGTGCCATACACGCTCAGCGTTTGGCCTCGAAAGTTTGTTTCGAATCTCTTCTTCGTCGGGACGTCTTTCGGTATCCCAAAGATCTTTACTGTCAGCACCAAACCCGAACGCACCGACTTCTAGGCCTCGAAGAGCTTTTTGGAAGGACTCTTTAAAAGTCCTACCAATCGCCATGGTTTCGCCGACACTTTTCATTTGAGTTGTGAGTGTTGGATCGGCTTCTGGGAATTTTTCAAATGCGAACCTTGGTACCTTAGTCACAACGTAATCAATGGTCGGTTCGAAGCAGGCTTGGGTTTTTTGCGTGATGTCGTTTTGGAGTTCCCAGAGTCGGTAACCTATCGCCAGCTTGGCTGCGATTTTGGCAATCGGAAAACCGGTTGCTTTACTTGCTAGAGCACTGGAACGGCTCACGCGCGGGTTCATCTCAATGACAATCATTCGTCCAGTTTCCGGATTCACAGCGAACTGGATGTTCGAGCCCCCGGTTTCAACGCCGATTTCGCGAATGATTGCGAGGCTTGCATCTCGCATGCGTTGATACTCTTTGTCAGTCAACGTCTGTGCGGGGGCGACCGTGATAGAGTCCCCGGTGTGGACCCCCATTGGGTCAAAGTTTTCGATCGAGCACACGATCACGACGTTGTCATCGACATCGCGCATGACCTCCATCTCATATTCTTTCCAGCCAATAATCGACTCTTCGATCAAAACTTCCGTGACTGGAGAAAGGGTGAGACCATTTTCGACGAGATTATCAAAGTCATCTCGGTTGTATGCGATCGCCGAACCGCTGCCTCCCATGGTGAAACTGGGGCGAACAACGCAAGGAAGGCCTACTTCTGCGAGAACGCGTCGCGCATCCTGGATGGTTTGTACGGTCTCGCCTCGGCACACTTCCTGGCCGATTTTTTCCATCGCTTCTTTGAATTCTTTGCGGCCTTCTGCTTTTTGAATCACATCTGGACGAGCCCCGATCATCTCGACGTTGTACTTCTTGAGTACTCCATGCTTATCGAGGTCCATTGCGATATTGAGAGCAGTTTGGCCACCCAAAGTCGGAAGGATCGCATCGGGGCGTTCGCGTTCAATAACTTTTTCAACGAATTCCCAAGTGAGAGGCTCGATGTACGTGCGGTCAGCCGTTCCAGGATCGGTCATGATGGTAGCTGGGTTGCTATTCACCAAAACGACTTGGTAGCCCTCTTCTCGCAACGCTTTACAAGCTTGCGTACCAGAATAGTCGAATTCGCAAGCTTGTCCGATAACGATCGGGCCGGAACCAATCAGGAGAATTTTTTGGATGTCGGTACGACGCGGCACGAAAGAACCTTTTTTCCTTGGAGTTTCACTTCAAATTGCTAAAAATCGTGCGGTGGAAGCCCCATTAGGCTTGGCTTTCGCGCACGATCGGTCCAGGGAATAAGCGTCTCCCCTTAAAATGCAAAACTTACCACATCTTGGGGTAGTTCTTCTAGGGGACTGTATGCAGCAAAAGAGTGATCAATGAGCTCGAATCGTAGGCAGAAAATTCATCAAACGATTCGCTAAGCCGTGCCCAATTAAGCCAGAAACCGCAATGCCAGCAAGGTTTGTGATATTCAAGCGGTCTTCACTCCAGCGGGGCCTCCCACACGGACATGAACCAGATTTGCGGCAATTACGCAGGGCCGCCCCAGTGGGCTGAAAGTGGAGAAAAAACAGTCCTTATTGAAGGACTTGGGCCCAGACTGCATTGCGGACGGGACTACGGTCCCATCCTACCTTGGGTTTGAATCTGTCGCTCGCGCTCAGTAGCTCGCCAGCATCCGTTTGGGCGAGGAGAAAACGCGAAGGACCTAGAGGCAATGAAGTTCGATGCCTCAGGGAGTTCAAGCCCAAATGAACTATCGAGCGGGTACTGGCATCACGTTTTCTGCACCACTTCCAAATACTTGGGTTGGTGTTCCAAACGCAGGCACGCCTTGCCCTTCATAGGATTCGTATCCCATCGTTGTTGAAGGACCGCAGGTATCGCATCCGTCTGCGACCATCGGGCCACTCATCATCGGAGGTGCTGCACAAGCTCCGCTTGCACAAGGAGCACCAACGTCGCTACCGCCACGGAGTGCATTGCACATCCGCGAGAAGATGCCCGTACGGGAGCTTCCACAGTTTTGACCGATGTTACAACCGGTAAAAGAGACCAAAACCAAAACAACGATAAAGCTAGAACGTTTCATCACAAATGCTCCTAAAATAGATCGCAACCGCTAAAGTCGCTTGTTTGACGCACAAACCTACAACACGATTTGTGAGGTGCAAACGAAACATGTTGAAAATTTTCAACACTTCTTCTCAAGTTTGGCTTCATGCCTCTAGATGCATGTTAAAGTAAAGAGGCTCGAAACGACCTTTCAGTGCCTTACGCTCGTAAGCTTGACCTATACAGCGCAGTTATCAACGCAGTCGTTTGTAGATGTTGCAGCATCATCGAGTCGCAATCAAAGACGAAGTGCTGATGAGATCAGCTCACCAAATCCATAGATAAAACATCAAGATTCATCCGTCCTACTGACCGCAAATAAAATGTCGTTTTTCGCTCGTCCTGAAATGAATTCGTTTATTGCAGCAGTAAACAGGGTTGGTCTGCCGACTTTGCTGATTAGCTTTGTCGTTGCACTTTCGGTCGGCACGGTCGCCGCTGAAAATGTCGCGACATCCCCGTCGGTTATTCAAGAAGTAGAAGTAGGTGTTGCGCCATCGCAGTGCTTTGGCGGAGACGTGTGGGAACTCAGTACTCGGCACCTTGGATGTGTTGATAGTCGAAAGTCTGGTTGGCTTGATAAGATTGAAGCGTTGCATTGGACGGGTCGAGGATGGGCTAAATCGACGGTAGATGAGGCCTTATCAAAGTCTCCTGGTGCAACAATCGCTCCCAGAACAATCCTTTATGTTCATGGGAATTGGATGGAACGCGATAACGCAAGGGAACGAGTCAATATTGTCGATCGCTATTTGGCGCGACGCGCGACCGAGCCGTACCGACTCATGATGCTGTCTTGGCCAAGCGAGCGGAATCAACCAGTTCTGAAGGATATTCGATCGAATGCTGCAATGTCTGATGCGAATTCAGTAATCGTAGCCGAACTGCTAAGTGCGCTTTCGGAAATGCCTACACAAGTTTCGCTGCTTGGATTCTCGCTCGGTGCACGGTCGGTTACCGGTGGATTGCACATGGATGCACAGAATCCGATTCCGCATCCCAGCTATCGAGTAAGCTTGGTTGCCCCGGCAGTCGACAAGAATTGGTTGCAACCCGGAGGGAAGGAGTCGAAGGCACTTACACATGTCGAACGAATGGTAAACCTCTACAACTCGAAAGATCCCATATTAAGAAGGTTTCGCTTTATCGATTCCGTTGCGAGACCAATAGCCGGAGGGTTCTCTGGATTTGAAGGCATCTCTACTGCTCGTTCGACAAAACCGCTTGAAAACAATCCTCTCATTCGACAGTACGATTGTGGGGGCTCCATCGGAGCGACTCATAGTGAACGAAGCTATTACGGCGAATGTCCCTATTTCTGTATCGCCCTAGACAATCTGCTCGGTAAGTAGCACCTACGCGGCGATCGAATGATTTTCGCTTCGAGCCGACTCAGGTTTCATCGCCACAGACTTCGATGCAGCGGACGACCGTTTCCAGAGCTCAGCTATCTCGCTCAACAGCGAAACCTTGGACGTTTGTCGAAACGGGCTGTCCGCCGGTAACCCAGCCATCAACGCGCGATGCGCTTTGCCAAGGTTGTGATAAGGGATGCTTGGAAACAAATGGTGCGTGGCATGGTATCGCGTACCGACTGGCCCCCAAAGTTCGGTAATCCAAGGACGATGTGGATAGTCACATGAGTCCAGAAGTTGCTCTTGGAAGGTAATCTCGCTACCAGTCCCGGTCCATCGATGCGCGCCTAGGGTACGAACATTGTTCAAGATCAACAATCCGAGGCTGACCGTGTATGCCTGAAGCCACATCGGATCGTACGGAATACCTCTTATTGGATTGCGAAGAGCGATAAACATACACACCGCAAAACATCCAAGTTCTTGAATGAATCGGATTCGGTGGACCGCGGGACTTGCATCAGGACGGTAGTAAGTAATGTCCATCACCATCGAAGACGCACGGTGGAACGACCAAGTTCTTATCGACGGAAAAATCCAACACAATGGAGTGATCACCGCAAATCGAAGGTAGCCAACGATAGGTGTGACGAGTGTCAGAAGCATATAAATGACAATCGCTCTCGGCGGTTGGTGGCTCAGGTTCAGATATTCGCCATCTTCGTCGGTGCCATAGCTCTTTCGTCGATGATGGTCGACGTGTGGATAGTACATATATGATGGAATCAAGAATGGAATTCCGCACAACAAGTTCCAAGTGATCCGGAATGCCTTAAATCCATCGCGGGGTAGATGAACCAATTCATGTGTGAACATGACAGAGCGTAAAAACAGAAGAACGGTCGCAATGTACAAGAATCCCTTGACCGTCCAAGCCGTGACTGCTGATGCGTCGCCAAGCCATTTTGGGCTTCCGAGTAATAGCGAGAAACAAAGGTGGCCTATGAGAACGCTGCACAAAAAATCGGTCCAATAAATCCAAGGGTTTGGACGATTCAGGGACCGCACTAAACCTTGAGCCTGCCGAAGAGAAAATCCGCCTTGTTGCTGGCTCATTACTTTCTTGAATTCTGCCGATTCGGTGCCGTACATGGTTGGAAAACCTTACTGCGTTGATTTAGAAGATCGTCCCAATGCTTTCTTCCGAGCAATTCTCGCCCTGATAGTTTGCTTGCCCCGATCTCCAGATAGCTAGCAACACTTTCTTCATAATTTTAAATTCGATTCATCCCCAATTCAATGTTTTTGATCGTCTTGAAATGTCGATTCGAACAGGGAAAAACCTATTCGAGGAAGGGTTTGTGTGTTCGAAACATTTTGACATTTCGTGGCACACAGATCGGTATTGACGCTTCGTGAAAGGCTAATCTACAAACCGCATGGAAAATGGCTGAGCAAGTGACTTGGGAGTCACTCATTTGCGGTCGATCAAGCTAAGGATGGATAAACAATTATGAAACGCGTTTTGTTGTTAGTTGCGATCAGTGCGATTTTAATGCCCGTTGGATGCGGCGGTAACGGTGACCAAGGAGCTGCGACAACTGCTTCCAATGGCGGTTCCAATGCAAGCGGCAAGATGGTTGCAGCCAACGGTGGCACGCAAGCTATCATCCCGCCCAGCGAAATTGTTGCGATGTTTGCTGACAGTATTCGACGCGGCGATCGCGAAACCGTAAACAAACTCATCACCGAAGCGTCCAGGATCGAGATTCAAAAGCAAGGAATCGATTTGGATCCTCCAGGCTCACCCGATGCTTCCTATAAAATTGGCGAGTTTCGATATTCGGACGACGAAAAAGATTCGGGATTTGTAGAAAGTCTTTGGATTGAACCGGCTCAGGATGGCAATCCTCCGCAATCGACCGAGGTAGTGTGGGGAGTTCGATTAGAAAACGGCGGATGGAGAGTTTGCGGACTCGCTATCGATATGGGCAAGGATCAGCCAGCTGCACTTGTTAACTTCGAAGATCTTGAAGGAACAATCGTGGACGAATCTGCTTCGAAGGACAAGGTTGCATCGCAAGGTGCCCCAGCGACCGCAGCGCCCAATGCGACACAAGCCACAGCACCATCTGCAACACCAAATTCATCGGCGTTCGCAGTTCCTCCATCGCAAATCGCATCACCACCTGCAACGGACATTCGTCGATAATCTGTTGAAGTACACCTCGCATGAAGTGTATCGATTTTTAAACGAAAAGACCGCAAGCCGGAATACGCTCATGTGTGTTCCGGTTTCTCGATGAAAATCGACTATGAAGATTTAGCTTAGCAATCTCGAGGCGACTCCGGGAAGCGAGTGCTCCGCTAAGCTGTGTCGTTGTCCTGCACCCATAGGCTAATTGGTCGTCATACGCGCGATCGATCCGATCGCAACTCGGTCACCTACGAGCGAGGCCATATCAAAAGCTTGCATGCTGGCCGGTCCAAATGACCGCAAAACAAGCTACAATTTGAGTCCATGAAGTCGAGTCGCGGAAATGCGTTTTGGCTTCTTCTTGTAACAGACCCATTAGGATTTGGAGATGCATTTGTTTCGCGATTTGACCATTCCTCCACCAGATATCGTCATTGACCTCATGGAGGGGTTTCGCAGGTCCAAAGCGATGTTCGCCGCGGTTTCCTTGGGCGTATTTGATCAGATTGAAAAAGTACCTACTACGAATGAACAGCAGGGCCTCAGTTTGCTGGAGCTTTCTGGTGCGAGCTGTTGCAATCCCGAGTCGCTTGAGATTCTTTTGAACAGCTGTGTATCGATGGGGTTGTTAATCCACAAAAATGGCCGTTATGAAAATACGGCTATTGCACGTACGTACCTTTGTCAGAGTAGTCCTCGGCGATTGACCGGATACATCAATTACTCGAACGAAGTAGCTTGGGGATTGTGGGCGAATCTAGAAGACGCTGTCCGAGAGGGGACTCACCGATGGAAACAGACTTTTGGTAGCGAAGGGCCCATCTTTTCAAGCTTCTTCAAAACGCCGGAAGCGATGTATGAGTTCCTGATGGGAATGAATGGGTTTGGGATGATCACGTCTCCCGTAGTGGTCCAGGCATTCGACCTAAGTCGGTTCAAGCACTTAGTCGATTTAGGCGGAGCTACAGGGCATTTGTCGATAGCCGCTTGCGATCGTTACCCCAATTTGCGAGCCTCAGTCCTCGACCTTCCCCATGCTCTTGACCTTGCGAACGAAATGGTGAGCAATTCAAACTCACGCGATCGGCTTGCAACGATCGGCTCGGACTTCTTTTCCGATCCACTACCGGCAGCAGATCTGTACGCTCTAGGACGAATTCTGCATGATTGGGACAAGTCGAAGATTCAGCAGCTATTGAAGAAGATCTTTGAAGCGTTGCCGATTGGCGGGGCGTTATTGATCGCCGAGAAAATTCTTTGGGAAGACCGCACGGGGCCGCGAGGTGCGTTGCTGCAAAGCCTCAATATGCTGGTCTGCACTGAAGGCAAAGAGAGAAGCTTCGGCGAGTATGCCTCGCTTCTCTCTGATGCTGGATTCTTGCAGGTCGAATGTGTTCGAACGCAGACACCAATCGATGCGATCTTGGCAACAAAAATCTAGGTGTTTCTAGGTAGCAGCGTCTCTCCGAGACGCAGGGATTTCGCGTCTCGGAGAGACGCTGCTACGTGTTTAGAAACGGAGCCGAGCCTATACGCTTCCGCAAGACGATTCAACTGATTCGGACTCGTACAGGTCTAACATCTGCTTTTGCACACGAATCGCCTTTAGCAGTGTCCAAATGTGCGAGGGGTTGAACTCGCTTGGTTGAGTCGACGCAAGATCATCAAGTTCTTCTGCAACAGCGGAAGCTTGGTCGCTCATAAGTCGATTGGATTGTTCGACAAAAGTCAGGCTCTCCGACAAGCACTCTTCGGTGGTGGGAGATTGTGAAACGAGCATCATCAAGACCCAACGGACCACTTGTTCGTCGCTCGCATCAGGGCGAAGTGATTGAGTAAGGGAAATGAGTTCGAGCAAATTCATCAAGGCGTGTCCTTCGTGGGAGAGCATCAACGAATGACTCTACGGCGCCCTTGTGAAGGTGCAAATGACAGATCAAAAATAGATACTAACGACTCAAGCCAACTCCGATAGGACGTTGTCCAGGTGGTAAAGTCGGTATAATCCGAAGCGGGTTGATTTTCGGCATGTTTATATGCAATAGATTCCTTGACTGAATTACTCGTAAAGTTGCTTTAATCGTGGATCCTGTACTTGCGGCATTTTTCTTCCTTGCGAGTGCACTCGCATTGGTTCTTTTAGACCTGATAGTCCCGTCAGCAGGCATTCTCCTGGTGCTGGCGGTGATCTGCGCGATTGCTGCGGATGTCTTCGCGTTTCGCGCCAATACTCAGTTTGGACTGTGGATGTTGATAGGAGAGCTGGCGGCGATACCAATCGGACTCTGGGTCTTTGCGAAATTTTGGGCAAGCACGCCCATTGGAAAACGGATGATTATCGAGCCGGCTAAATCCCAACCGTTTACTTGGGAGTCAAGTAAAGTAGTTGGGAGATTGGGCACGGCAGTTGATGATTTCTTGCCTACCGGTCGCATTGAGGTTGAGGGTACGTTATATGATTCGGTAGCTCGTGTTGGTGTGATTAAGAAAGGGCAAATCGTCCTTGTGGTTGCAGAAGAAATGGGACAGTTGTTTGTGGTTCCTGGTAATCAACATGAGAATAGCTCTAATGTTAAAAGTGATCCCGCGACAGTGAGCATAGAAAAGGGAGCAAATGGTCCCTTTTCAGCCGAGAACTCACGGACCTCAACAGACGCAATCGATCAACCTGCGAAAAACTTCGGACTTCAATCTTTGGATTAACATTCCGGATCTCGAAGCATATGTTGTGAGACATCGGAAGGCATTTGGTGTTGCTGTTGTTGTTTATCAACATCTGAAATCTTACGAACTCAGCCACTCCCGTTTTCTGTAGGAAGAAGCTTCTGTCGTTGATTTACGTCATCAGAACAATCCTTGGGAAGCTGAAGCTAGCCAGATTGTCGTAGGATAGGCTTCTAGCCTGTCGGTTTCGCGTTCGACGGCTGGAAGCCTATCCTACGACTCGTCATTGTGCTAAGCCCTTCGTTACACCAACCTAGCAATCTATCTAGGTCCCTTCGTGTCTTGGCGCAGCCGACGAAGAAACAGAGAGCTTACTCGACGATTCCCTTCCAAGTTGCCGATACCGAACTTCTTATTTTGAACCTGTCTCCGGTTTATCTCGGTAACGCTGGTGACATGCTTTGCAGTTTTGTTCGAGTTCCTTGAGTCGATGTGGTGCTTCAAGATTGATTTGCTCGATGATTTTGATGCCTTCTTGGAGATATTCATTGAAAGCCATATCGTTGATGGCTTTGCTGTCGCGGGTAAGCTCGATGTAAAGTTCCTTGAGCATAAGAAGATCATGGGCGATATCCGATCGCTTTTTGTCACTCGCAAGCGACTTATGATTCGGTAGATCGGATTGCACAGCTAAATGAATTTGTGAATGAACTTGGCTCAGGTAATGCTCGATAGAAACCATAGACCTCGCCATCGGTGGAATCGACGCGATTGCCTTGAAATCGACTTTGATCTTCGACCAATCTCGTGCTGGATCAAATGTCGTTCGTTCAACGGTTGCAAATAGTCCGACATAGTTTTTCCCAGTCCTTGCGATTTCTAAGACGGAACGTGCATCGCTTTTGTCGATCAGTCCCGCTTGAAGGCAAGCCGCTGCTGCAGCTGTTGGGCTACGATGTTTACCGTGGTGGCAATGGATATAAATAGGTTTTGGAAGATCGTGGATTGCTTTTGCGATCTCAGTCACCCTTGAGTCGGAGATTCCGTCATAACCATGCGGTAGGTGTATGTACTGCATCTGATTTGATTCAGCCGCCGCGACATCCGGAGTGACTCCATCGACACTGATAATGGTCCGAAAACCCATGGAACGAAGCTCTTTGAAGGCAGCCTCACCTTCAGGTTGTCCGCCCGAATAAACGTCGGTATGAACCTGAACTAAATTGGGAATGTGAGCAGTAGCGATTTTCCTTGGTAGCAATTCGGTTTGCTTTATCTTCGACGGGGCGGTTTCCGCAGCATTTTGACCCAACACATAAGAGCCCTTCATCGCCATCAAAAAATTGAAAATTAGCAACGTCCAACACCTGAATAGAACTCCAGTGTGCTGACTAGCGGAGTACGCATGTTTGGTCTTCAAGAAATCAGGTTTGTGGATTTTCATACACATATTGTAGCGATAGCCCGAGTAACTGCGAGTAATCACGCGGGTACCGAGACGCTGTAATGAAAACCTGAATCTAGCAGCAGCTGCTTTTGAAAGGTCGGAGTGAAGACGGTTTGGAGCACTGGATGCCAATTGTTGCTGTCGGATCCCAAATGTTCATTGATCAATTGAATAGACAAATCGTACTCGGTTATTTTTGCTCTTTCATTACAATATAGAACGGTCATTTCGAGTTGTTGCGGAAGTTGTTTGGCGGCAGCAGATTTCAGCCTTTTCCATCGTTTTCATCGGCAGCTGGACGCTTTCAGGGATACCAAGTTCTGAAGATTGGCAACGCATTTTCGATTTGAAAGCAACCAATTGAAAAACCTTTCTTTTAATCTCAAGCTTCTTCCGGGCCGTCGCTATTCGACAGACGGTATTGCAGTTAAACTCATTCGGACGAGTTAGTTGTTCCCACGAGATACGTTCCTGGGGGAGATTGCAAACCACCTGCCTTACCTTCAATGAAAAGTGTCTCACAATTCACGTTTCATCCAACTACGCTCTCCGTAATTCTGTCGTGCCTTGCAATCATAGCCGTCGTTGGTTTAGCGATCCGAGCATGCCGACTCACGAAGCATGCACATCAGAATCGAGCTTGGTTTTGGTCGCTTGAGGCGCTGCGTGTTTTCATTGTCGTTTTGGCTGTAGCTCTACTGAATCAGCCAGAATGGATTGAGCAATCGCAACCGTCACAAAAGCCAACGATACTTGTTCTGCGCGACAACTCCCGCAGCATGCGTACGACTGACGTTGATACCGCCGACGGTCTGGTTAGCCGCTCTCAAGCTCTCGACACCTTGATTTCTTCCAAAGCCCTTCAAGTAGACGTTGATAGCTACTCAATTATTCAAAGCACATTGTCTGCAGAGAAGCCTAGCAGTACGCCTGATAGCGGAAACAGGAATCTAAATGGCGTAAACGCTGAAGAAGATGGTAATGAGTTCCATCGCCATGCTGAAGGAATCAATACGGATTTCTCCACACCGATTGAAACTGCAATAAAGGACTATCCGACTTTACGAGCCATTGTCCTTGCGAGCGATGGTGATTGGAATTCCGGTAAGCCACCTGCCGAAACGGCCAGTCAACTGCGTGCTCGAGGTATACCACTCTTTGCTGTTCCTGTTGGCTCGCTAGATCGCTTGCCTGATATCGAATTGGTTTCTGCAGAAGTCCCCACGTTTGGGATCGTCGGAAAGGTACTTCGTATTCCAGTTACCATCGAAAGCTCCTTGCCACGAGTTGCTAAGGCACAGTTGATCTTCGAATCGGTCGGCAACTCCTCAGACGAATCAACAGGTAGCGTTCGTGAGCAAAAAGAGATTCAAATCAAAGCGATGGGAAGAACGGTCGAGACAATCTCTTGGACTCCGAAGGTCGCCGGCGACTTTACGTTGACTGTGAGTGTCCCAGCACTGCCTGAAGAAAAGATCTTAGATAACAACAGCCAAGTTGCATCGATCGCGATTCGAACGGAAAAGCTGAAGGTTTTAGTCGTCGATTCTATTCCTCGTTGGGAGTATCGCTATCTTCGAAACGCGTTGTCTCGTGATCCTGGCGTTGATGTATCGTGCTTGCTTTTTCATCCAGGTCTATCAAAAGTTGGTGGTGGTAATCGTGACTACATTCCATCCTTTCCAGAAACGCAGGAAGAACTAAGTAAGTACGATGTTGTTTTCTTGGGAGACGTTGGTGTTGAATCTGGGCAATTAACTTCCGAAAATGCAAAGCTGTTAAAAGGGCTCGTCGAGCAGCAAGCAAGCGGATTGGTTTTTCTTCCCGGTTCATCCGGCCGCCAGTCATCGCTCGTGGATTCACCGCTTGGAGAGTTAATCCCAGTTATCAACGACACAACGCAACCGACTGGGTGGGGGTCGCGCACGCCAAGTCGCATGGAATTGACTGAGCAAGGCCGAAGAAGTTTGTTAACGCGATTGGCTGAATCACCTGACGAAAATCTTGCCGTATGGGAAAAGTTACCTGGCTTTCATTGGTATGCACCAGTTGTCAGAGCAAAGGCTGGGGCCGATGTCCTTGCTGTGCACCAGGAGGCTGCAACCGCGAGTGGGCGAGTCCCGCTTCTGATTACCCAAACACGCGGCGCCGGTAAGGTACTCTACATGGCAACAGACGGTGCATGGCGATGGCGAAAAGGGGTTGAAGATCAATATCATTATCGCTTCTGGGGCCAAGTCGTGCGGTGGATGGCGTACCAACGTAATATGGCAAAAGGCGAAACGATGCGTTTGTTCTTCTCGCCAGAACAACCTCGCGTTCGACAAACCGTCTTTGCGACGGCGAACGTTCAGGCAAACAATGGCGAGCCGCTAATGAATGGTCAAGTCAGCTTGCGAATCGAATCCCCCTCTGGCCAGATGGAACAGATCCGAATGATCAATGATGGCGGCGATTGGGGGGCCTATAGCGGCAGCTTTACTCCACTTGAATCGGGACCGCACAAGCTGACGCTTCAGTGCGATGAGACACAAGCTTCACTCGAAACCAGCCTACTAGTCCTTGGAGGATCGGCCGAACGAGTTGGAAAACCAGCGAGACCAGAAGTTCTCGAAGAGATGGCTTCCCTATCCGGTGGGAGGCTTGTCCTTCCAGAAGAGATCGCAACCATTTCATCCCTGTTGACCAATTTGCCAACTCAATCCTTAGAAATTCGGAGGTTTGCGATCTGGAGTAGCCCTTGGTCAGTCGCTACGCTTATAGGGATGGCGACTATGTTCTGGATTGGCCGCAAGATGCTAGGACTTCTATGAGCACTCTGTTGAATGACGATCGGTTTAAGCTTCCTGAATCACTCCAGATTCAGTTGGATGCTTTACGCCGTCATCTTGCGACCGTGAAGATTGGGCTCGCCGCTCTTGTATCTCTTTCATGCGTTTTCGCCTCTGCGATTGCACTCTTTGTCTTAGACAGGTTCAACGACACTGGAGCTTTCGTACGATTCCTGTTGTTTGCAATTTCTCTCGGTTCCGTGTTGGCAATTCCGTTCATCATCTTCAGATGGTATTGGACAACTCGAACAAGCTACCAAGTTTCCCAGTGGTTACGTAATCGAGATCGGTCGATCGGCGATCAACTCATGGGGGTTATTGAGCTCTCGGAAAGCAAAGGAGAACAACGCCGATCGCCCGAGCTTGTCATGGCAGCGATGAATCAGGTAGCAAAAGTCACCGAGAAATCTGACCTTAACGCCTTCGTAGCGAAGCAACATTATCATCTTGCGAAAAAAATAGCGATCTCGATTGCGATTTGCCTTGGTGCCCTGACATTGATGTTCCCATCAGGAATCGTCAATGCAGCATGGCGAATGACAATGCCATGGCGATCAATCCCTCGTTACACATTTACCGCGATCGATTCACTGCCTGTTCAGTTGGCTGTTCCGTTTGGAGAACCGTTCACGATCGATGCGAAGCTGAGTAAAACAGGAGGCTGGGTACCCAAACTGGGGACCGCGGTTGTTTGGGAAGGCACTGATTCTTCTTTTGCCAATTCTTCTTATTCCAATCAGATAGCATCGTCGCTGATTCACATCACTGAACCAGGGATATATCGATTTGAATTCCCAGGTGAAACGGTCAATAAGCTAATCGACTTCCAGATTGGAGACTTTCGCCATCGCATGGAAGTTATCCCGACCCATCGGCCTGAAATCACGAGCATCGAAGCAAGTGTGAAACTCCCGGAATATCTTAAGCAATCGAAAGATCAATTGACACTCGACGCACGCCGAGGATCAATCGATGTGCTGGAGGGTTCAAGCCTTCGTTTTGTGGCCAGTGTAAATCGAGCTATCGCTGAAAGCGATCTAAAACAAAGCGATGCACCGAAGTCAATACCCGTGACGATTGCTGACACCTTAATGACATCTTCTCCGGTTATGGTTGGTGATGTTCCGCAAAGCTTTCAATGGACGTGGATCGACAAATCAGGATTCGGCGGGAAGAAGCCATTGACGATTGAGTATGTTCCAATGGCTGACGGACCACCCCAGTCGATCCTCAATGGCATTGCATCGGAGCAAGTTCTTCTCAACACCGAGCAAGTTAACTTTTCAATTGAATCGATAGATGACTTTGGCGTTCAAAGTATCGGAATCGAGTGGGAATCGCATGCCGCTGATGAAATCGAGAGCGACACTCGTCCGAAGTTAGGGTCCATGGTGCTGCAGACAGGCGGCCCGGAAGAGCCCGTTCTTAATGCAATTGCATCGATTCGTCCTCTGGACTCTTTCAAAGATCTTAGTTTCGAATCCGGTGTGATAGAGTTGAAAGCTTGGTCGCTGGACTACTTTCCCGATCGTCCCAAATCTTATTCAGCACCGGTAAAGTTGCTTGTTTTGACTCCGGAACAACACTCCCAGTGGATCACGAGCCAGCTCGATCAGTGGCAAAGGCTTGCGTTAGATGTCCGTGATCGCGAGCTACAGAACTACGAGAAGAACAAAGCGTTGCACCAGAGTATCCGGTCAGGAAAGGCGGGTGGTGATGTGTCCGAAGCGCTTGCTAGCCAATCGAAAGAGGAGGCGGCAAATGCAAAGCGATTGGAAGGCCTGGCGAAAACCGGTGAAAAGCTGCTCGCCGCGGCGGCTAAGAACGATGCGATCGCGGTTGGGCATCTTGAGCGATGGGCTGAGATTCAACAAGCTATTCAGAACCTGTCGAAAAGCAAAATGCCCGAAGTCGCTAGCTTGCTTGAAAAGGCTGCACAGGAAGCCGAGAAAAAGGACTTTGCACTCAATACTGCGGAATCGTCTCAGTTGCCAGACCCTAAGAATCAAGATCCATCCACCACTCCACAAGAAAGCCCCGAATCGAAAGCAGCCCAGAATCCTCCTAAGCTTTCGTTGCCTCAGACAACTCTGACTGGTCCCCCCTCGAAATCGGGATCAGCGAAATCAGAACCGGTCGCGAAAGATAACCAACCCGCAATAACTGCAGAAGCAATTGCTGCTCAGGAAAAATTGCTCGAAGAATTTAATAAGCTTGCAGATGAGATGAATGCGATTCTAGGTAATTTGGAAGCGAGTACCTTCGTCAAGCGATTGAAAGCGGCCTCACGATCGCAAGACAAGATCGCTACTTCTCTTCGCGATGTCCTCTCAACAATGTTCTCATCGTCAATCGATCCACAATCAAAAGATCGTTTGAATCTTAGCGAATTATATGAGCGAGGTGTCACTGCATCTGTTGAAGGGGCGAAAGGCAGCGCAGTTGAGTTGACAAACATCGTGGACGACATGGACGCGTTTTTCGAGCGACGTCGCACCGATGGTTTTCGCATCGTATTGAACGAAATCAAAGACACGAAAGCTGTTTCCGCAATTTCTCAATTGGCCACCGACATTCCCTTGGAGCAAGGCATGTCTGTGGCCCAAGCCGAGTATTGGGCTGATGCAATCGATAGATGGGCAGAAGAACTGGTTGATCCTGCGAATGAAGGGAGTTGCCCCGGTAGTAAGAACTCTGACAGTCTGCCTCCGTCGGTAGTTTTGGACGCATTGAAATTGCTCGAGGGGCAAGTGAACTTGCGAGAGCAAACACGCGTCGCCGAACAACGCTCTAAAGCGATCGACCAGCTTGAGCGACTCGAGGAAGGGAACCGCTTGGCCGTCACCCAAGAGGCTTTGGATGATAAGGCAAATGACATTTTGAATCGCATTAGCGCACTGCCAGAATCAGCAACCAAGTTCGAAAAAGAAATACGAATGTTCGAGCAAATCGACGGCTGGATGGTCGACTCTGCAAATCGTTTACGAATTCCAGATACAGGTCGAGAGGAAATGGCTCTTCAAACAGAGATCATCGAAGCGCTTCTCAAGTCGAAACGCATTAATCCAAAGGGAGGTGGGGGCGGAAGTGGAGGAACGCCGGGTGGTGGCGGACAAGGGGAGGCGGTCGATAGCGCACTTGCCTTACTTGGAATTGGTACAAACTTTAAAGAGGTGCGCGAGACGCGAGAAGTCGAGCAATCTACGGGCGTTTCTGGGAACGTATTACCCGAGGAATACCGAAAAGGACTTGATAAGTACTTCGAACAAATCGAGAAGACTCGTACCACTCAAGAGGGCAATCGATGAGGTCATCTTGGGAACTCTGTTTGTGCGTGCGTGGTGTTGAACTGCTAAGGCAACCTCGATTGCTTAAAACATTCATTGGGCTTTTTTCAATCGGCTTCTTGTACCCTGTTTACGGTGCTTCAGAAGAACCATCGGAAAAATCAGGCTTAGTGAACAGCGAGTTATTGTTGCCTGCCACCAAGTCAAACAGCAGTGACAACAAGAATTTGCCACCAGAAAGTTCCAACTCGGATGCGGTAGACGAAGCAACATCATTGACGGATGCACTCGACAAGGTCGTGCCAGCGACTCCGCTTGAACGTTGGTTGCATCTTGAGAAGGCATTTGTACGTCGAGTCGTCCCGCTTACCGATTCTCAGGAAACACTGCTCTCTGCGGTGACCGTTGAAAAGGCCAAGACACGAAAGGCACCTGGCGGAATGCGTGCTCCAATAGACATTTCGCGAGATAAGCCCCAAGTGAAAGATGACATTCGACAGCCATTGTCAGATGGGTCTCCGCAAACACTCGATTATAGAATGGCGGTTCGCAATCTTGAGTCTGCAATCACCGCTGTATTATCCGAAGACCAATTGGTTACCTATCGTAAAGAAAAAGAGGCGCGGGATCAGTTTGCTCGAGAATCAGGGGCGTTGGGCATCGCATTACTTCTGGACCGAAAGCTAAAACTATCTTTAAGTCAGATTGAGATACTGAGAGATGACCTCGCGAAATGGGGCGGAGTTACCACAATTCCGATTGAAGCTTACGAGTCTTCAGACTCGTTCCTACCAAGGCTCAAGGATACACTGGTACTCAAGCACCTCACGCCTCCACAATTCAATATGTACGTTGGCTATCGACAAGTTGAAATCGAAAGCGAAACATTAACCGAGAATTCCCTTTTCGATCCGATCATCATTACCAAGTAATTTTAGGAATTGCCAATGCCTTTTAGATGGCTTTGAACTAATCGTGTTAATCGAATTATCAATCACAAACTTTCATCTAGCCGATCATTCGGCGTATCGTAGTCGGCTCACGAGATTTGTCGTGCTGGCAGTGTCGGTTTTGTGGCTACTCTCGCAATCGGTATTAGGGCAAGAACCTGTGAAGCCTCAATCTGCAGTGGTTGACCGAGCCCCCGCTGCAGCCAATGCCGACATAAACGGGGCAAAAGAAGTTGTGTTTGAGAATGCGGTACCACTTGATCCTCGTCGCGATGATTGGTTGCGAGCGGAGTTACTCTCCGGACGTTCTGAAGCATGGGCAAGATTGCAAGCGGACCGCTCCCTGACACAGATTGTTTCCGAACTGCAAACACAATGTAAACTTACCAGCGACCAATCGACCAAGCTTTTGCTCGCAGGTCGCGGCGACATCGCAAAGTATTTTCGCGATATTGAAGACCTCTATAGCGAGTTAAAGCCTCTAGCAAGCGAAGAGATCGCAAACAGGAAAGACCTCGCGAGCTTCCTTTCCAAACCCGAGATCCAATCCAAGTTGATTCCATTTAAGAATCGATGGAGAAGTGGTTTGCACGGAGCAGGTTCGCTTTATCAAGGGGTTGTAATGCAAACGCTTACACCTGATCAAATCAAAAGCATCGCTTCGCAATCGCAACGGCGAGATCAGTTACGCTTAAAGCAAAAGATGATGGCGTTCATCGTAAACTTGGAGAAGTCGATGCCGCTAACGAGTGAGCAAAGGAACAAGTTACTCCAAAAGCTAGATGCGCATCACGCAAAACAACACGAGCTCATGCTCCAGGATGGGCAACAGGCAGATGGGAAAATAGCAGGCCTGTTTGCTGTAAGAGAGCCAAATCAGTCGAATGAGGACGACTATCGATTTGCGCCGATGATTGCCGCGATGAGGCTACAACAGAAGGAATTAGAGGAGTTCCTCGATCCTGAACAAGTCAAAACGATGATTGGCCTTCAACGTCACTGGCGATTGAATGTCCCGCTTCTGAACTCGATCGAGGAACCGAAATAATACTATGAAGATTTTCGGTTCGATGCTTTTGTACGCTATTCCATTCTTCCATGTTTGTGTTGTTACACATGAGTGTGCTGCGCAAGAAGGACCGAGTGAATCGAGATCTAATTCACCGATATCCCTCGGTAGGGATCTTGCTGCCAACGAGTCAGTACCTCGCGAAATCCGCGCGATGTATGAGAGCGGGCTTCAGTTTCTCCAACAGACGCAGAGCGATGATGGATCTTGGCGTGGCGGAGAAATTGGTCCGGGGACGACTGGGCTTGCGGTACTGGCTCTATTGGCATCAGGCGAAGATCCAAATTACGGCCCCTATACTGTTTCCATTCGAAAAGCCCTTCAAAGCATTCTCCGGGCACAAGATGTTCGAACAGGGTATCTTGGTCCAAGCATGTATCATCACGGTTTTGCAACGCTCGCTCTAGCAGAAGCGTACGGAAGTGTCGACGAGTCGCAGTTGTTTATCGGTGAAGATACTACGAGACGAATAGCGATTCGAAGCCTGGGTGAATCGCTGGAACTAGCTGTTCGATGCGCCGTGACCTCTCAAAAGAAGAATCCGCTGCATGCTTGGCGATATTCACCTGATGCAAAGGACGCTGATACATCGGTCAGCGGCGCTGTTTTGATGGGCCTGTTAGCTGCTCGTAATGCGGGGATCGAAGTGCCTGATTCGTCCATCGATCAAGCGATCGCGTACTTTGTCAGCATGAGCAGTAACTCAGGAGCGGTTGGTTATCATAGCAGTTTAGAGGGTTTCGGTGATTCGATGGCTCGCTCTTCTATTGCAACGCTTGTTTTTTGTATCGCCAAGAGACGCGATGTTGCAACCTTTACTGCAAGCTTAAATAAGATATCTTCCGATCTCGACTCAATTGATACTCAATGGCCCGAGTACACGCGGTATTATCGCGCCCAAGCGCTCTTTCAAGGCGATGTGGCCACATGGGAAAAGTGGAACCGTATCTTGGTCAGAAGATTGAAAGAAATACAAGCGACCGATGGATCTTTCAAAGGAAGCATGGGAGTGTCTAACGATACCTCGATGGCATTACTCGCGTTGGCATTGAATTTTAGACTCCTACCGATCTACGAGCGTTAAACTTCATGTTGATCGAATCCTTTTCGTTGCGTCGTAACCCCGTTGCGCAATTCTTGATGCTGGTGATCGTTAGTTGCTTGACCAACTCTGCGTCTGAGCTTCAAGGCTCCGATTCAGAGTCGAGCTCTCATATAACAGGGGGCATTCGCTTCAATGAACGTGACTTTGTTGTCGGCAGGCTCGCGGGTTTTCACACCGGTGAGACTTTGCTGTGGTCATGTCCCGATTTTTTGGAACCGCTTCACATCAATGTGGAGGATATTGGCCAACTAACGAATCGCTCCGAGAAGTTTTACACTTTTCGTCATCCGCCGGGCTCCGTTCGAGTCGATATGGTGGATGGAGATGTGGTATTTGGAAAGGTTGTTCGAACCGACGCGAGCACGCTTACGATTGAGTCAATGACTTTCGGAACGATCGAGATACCATCGGGACGATGGCGCCAGTACTCGACGGTTGACGCAACTGGACTGATCGATTCACAGCCCGTAAGCAGAGTGCTTGGTGAGATGGTAGACATCGCTCAACTTCCGTCGGGTTGGGAATCTGTTTTCGATGGTTTTTCGACATTGCAAAGGTCTGCAACCCTTCGAAAAGATTTCAATCTTGGAGGCAGATTTCGTGTCGACCTTAGAATTGCATGGACCGGCAAGCCAAGCTTTGATATCGCAATGGGAATTGATCCTAATGAACCATCTGCGTCAACGGCTGTCCACTTGGAGGTGTGGGACGGAATTCTCGTGCTTGCGAAGCAGGAGGATGGAAAAGCGGATACGGCCGCGATATGCGATCTATCTAAAATGTTTTCAAGGATCGAACTCGTTATTCTTCATGACAGTTCGACTGGCGTGACCATCGCCCAGAATACTCAGGGTGTAGAGCTCGCAAGGATCACGCTTCCGTCTTCAAGGTCGCGACGCTGTTCGGGTATCCAAATCGTAAATCACGGCGAATCTCTACGAATCGAATCCTTGCGTTCAGATCGCTGGCCTGAGGATGACTTGCAGCGAGAGAAAAAATCAGAAGTCGTACGAAACGAATTCGCATCGAATGCTTCTTCGGAACTGCCAGTAACTAACGTCCGGCCAACCGCAGATTTGGTTTCTATCGAAGCTATTGATGGCAGTAGATTGAGAGGTCGTTTCGAGAACTATAACTCAGCCGACTCCTCGGTCTCGTTCTCGGCCAATGGAATTGTTCAACCAATTCTGCTTCAAGTAGATGATATACATCGCATTTATAGAAATAGTTTTTTCGCCGTACAGACGGGGAGTCTAAAACTCAGTACAGATCACGTCGCGCTTGATGTTGACATTGAATCCTTTCGACGGTCACTGGAAAATGAGCTTCTTAGGGTGCGGTCTCCTTACTTCGAACGACCTGCAACTTTAGCCGTCGGTGCAAACGGATTTATTCTAGATAGGAGTTCGCAAAACAAGTATGAGGAAGCGAGGCTAAAGTCTGGTACTAAGCAAAATGCAATTCTCGTTCCGAGCGGCGCAGTCAGTCAAGCGATCGATTTCCGAATTCCTTCCGCGATCGTGATGCGTACAGGTGAGATTTTGCACGGCGATGTTCAGAGTATCGACGAGGATGGGCTTCGTTTTTCATCAAAATTCACAGATGGATCGTTGCTTAAGCGTGAGGAATTGCAGTCGGTTTTTCTGCGTCCCCGATTACACCCAGTACCGCTTGATACCAACAAAGTGTTGCGATTGTTGACTGTTCCGCGTAACCAGTCAGACAGTGTGCCCCAGAATCTTTTGATCACCACCAGCGGCGACTACATTAGGGGAACAGTCATTCGGTTAAGCAATAAAGTAGTAGATTATGCGGTTAAAGAGGAGACACTTCGGATCCCGCGAGGAAGTGTCTCTTCGATTGTATGGATTCGTGAACCGTCAAACGAGATTGATCAGCCATCCAAAGCCGAGGAAATCACCAGCGCCACTGATAACCGAGTCTTAGTTGAGTTTATCGATGACAAACCATATGAACCCGGATTGATGACACTGGCGATTGATGCTGTCGAGAACAATGTAATGACCGGCAGAAATCCTCTGCTTGGTGAAGTCGAATTACCTGAAAGTGACATTACATCGATTGCGTTTGGGGCGACTTCGATGAAGAGCAAGAAACAATCGAAGAATCCGTGGATTGTTAACATTGCAAAATCGCCAACGACATGGGAACAGAATGGCGACAGTAATGAATCGAGTGGTCTTGGCGGGGATAGCTCGCCCTTGATCGGTCTTCAAGCACCGCCATTTCTTCTCGTGGATCTGATGGGAGAACCAGTAAGATTGGATCAGTATCGCGGTAAGGTAGTAGTCCTGGACTTCTGGGCTAGTTGGTGTGGACCATGTATGGAATCGCTCCCGGAAGTTTATCGAATTGCTAATTCTTTTGGCGACCGGTGTCAGTGGTTGGGGATCAATCTTCAGGAGTCGCAGGAACAGGCGGTAAAAATTGCTAACCGCTTGGGAATTGAAAGGTCGATACTCTTGGACAGCGATGGGAAAGTTGCCTCGTTGTATGACGCTTCCGCGATTCCACTCGTAATCGTGATTGCACCGGATGGAATCGTACAACGTGTTTTTATGGGTATGCAACGCTCACGCTTGGAATCACTTCGGTCGGCAATTGAAGCAAACGTGACTCAATAGGCTGTCTGTCGGTTAGATGTGTCGTTTAATCTTTACAATTTAATACATCTAAACCTCAACATTGCTCCCTATCGAATCCTGACGGTTCATCGAAATGGTTCTTTCGACTTGAATACCAAAACTCGCGATACGGTCTCGGACTTTCCCGCGAGTGATTCCCAGTATCTCGGCTGTTCGCGATTGATTGCCATCAGCAAGATATAACACACGTGTGAACAGTTGCCGTTCCAATCGTTCAAGGGCGACTGCGTAAAGATTTGTCGCGCCGGAAGAAACATATTGGTCAATGAAAGTATCCATCTCCGATTCGGTCGCCAAATGAGAAGTGGTTGATTGACTCTCAAATTGCGGCGTCTGTGGGCTAAATGATTTCCCCGTCAATGGTTTATGCGCCGCGTGACTGTTCTGAGGAGATTCAAGCTGGTTGGAGCCTGTTGATTCCGATTCGGGATGTTCGTCGGAGGATTTCTCAAAAAGCGTTTCGTTGGCGAACGAGTCAGATTGTTCCGGTTTTAAAAACGGGGGCAAGTTTTCGGAATCGATAACGGTTCCTGTTGCGTTTAGAACAGACTGTCGCACCACGGACTGCAATTGACGTACATTTCCGGGCCATGAGTATTGCTGCAATAGATCAAATGCCTCAGGCGAAAGCCCTGCGAGGTCTTTACGCAACATGTCGTGTTTGGCTCTTCGAAAAAAGTATTCCAATAAGAGTGGAATATCTTCAATGCGTTCGCGAAGTGGGGGAAGTGGAATGACGAAACCATTCAAACGATAGAGCAAGTCCTCACGAAAAAGGCCGTCCCGTACCATTTGTTCAAGTGGACGATTCGTGGCCGCAATCACTCGAACATTCGTTTGTACAATTTCATTGCCACCAATACGTTCAAATCGTTGTTCTTGCAAAACGCGAAGCACTTTCCCTTGGATGACCGGAGTCATATCGCCGATCTCATCGAGAAAGATAGTTCCACCGTTGCACTGTTCGAATCGTCCAATTCTTCGCTTTTCAGCGCCAGTAAAGGCACCTTTCTCGTGGCCCAGTAGTTCACTTTCTAAAAGTTGATCGGGAATCGCAGCACAGTTAACCGCGACGTACGGCTTATCAGCACGATTCCCGTTCTGAACAATCGCTCTGGCAACAAGCTCTTTTCCGCAACCACTCTCCCCGCGAATGAGGACAGTTATGTTCTGAGCGGCAACACGACCGATTGACTTGTAGACTTCTATCATGGCCTTCGAACGACCGATAAACCGCTCCGATCCTTCCATCGCCTCGCCAATGCTGAAAGCAACTGGCTGATCCATTGCCCGACGTGCGCGTAAGGCACTCATGGTTAAATTGCGAAGCTGTTCAATGTTGAGAGGCTTCGCTAGGTAATCAAAGGCTCCAGCACACATGGCCTGGATGGCTGTTTCACTGGAAGTATCTGCAGTGATGAAAATGATTGGGATTTTTCGATTAATCGCTCGGATTTTACGAAACAGTTCTAGACCATGATGTTCTGGCAGAAAGATATCCAGCAGGAGAACACTCGGATCTTCTTCTTCGATCATCCGCAAACCACTGTCACCGTCGGATGCGAGAACAACGGATATCCCTTGATATCCATTAAGCCCGCTGCTAATTGTGTGACGTACGAGCCTGTCGTCATCGATTACCAATATCTTAGTCATGTTTGGTCGCTTTCTGACAAGTCTTGATCTAAAGCGAAGTCTAGTCTAGCTCTATGTAGTGAAATAGGGAACGATCCAAGGTGATATCTTGTGGTTTGTTCCACAACAGAGTTTTTCTTACCGTTTATTCGGTATAGTGTTTGCTTCACGGTGGCAGCATGAATGATGTGTTCTCTTATATCACGATGCGAAAGCAAGTCTTATGGGTAATGCAGCGGGCACATTCTCGAGTGACAGTATTGATGGCCATTTTAAGATTGCTTTTTTCCAGTGCGAACCGATTCGTAAAATCACCCGAAAGCGTGTTATGACTATCAATGAAGTTCAGGCATTGGAATTACTCAGCGGAAATCGCGAATTACTTAAGCAGTTGGCAACCATCTTTGTGGAAGATTCGCTTCCGCTAGTTGGTGTTTTTGAACAGGCGGTTGATCAGAAGGATGCGGAGAAAGCCGGACTTGCGATTCACAGTTTAAAAGGAATCACCGCTACGTTTTTTGCTGAGCCTGAGGTTAGCCTCTTCGCAAGCGTTGAAATGGCGGCAAATCACTTAGATTGGAGCCGATTAAGCGGAGCGCGACACGAGATCAGGGTTGCGGTAACTGCCATTGTGCGTGAAATGTATGAAAGGTCGTTAGTCGGGAGCGCTAAATAGTAAGTTCTAAGATCCGCCAGCGACTGGTGAGGATTGGTAAAATTCCTTTTTCGTTCCGAACCGGATTAGATAACCACTTCATTGCCTCATTAGAAAACTCTTTTCAATTCACGACTCACGTTTGCGAGAATGCCCTAACGGCCGCATTTTGGACAGAAGTTAAAAAACTTTCAAAGTTGTCTTCCCATTACAACAGCTTAGTACGCTTCTAGGCTGTTCTGTTATCGTAGATTTGCGACCAAGCACGATAAATTGGTCTGATGTTTGCCTCACGACATCGCGGCGAGCTACATTCGGCTATTGCTTTACATTCAATCATTCAAACTCACCTTCAAACTTAAGGGACAGTAATGGCCGCATCACAAAGAATCGTAGCGGGAGCGGAGCAGGAGCATTCTAGTTCTTTAGGATGTGTCGCGCTGAAGCGAGGGTTTCGATTTTCCGTTTGGGCCCCCCACGCAGAGTCCGTCAGTGTCATAGGAGATTTCAACGCATGGAACGCCGGGGAAGATAAGTGCGTTCGCAATGAACTTGGTATATGGAGTGTTGAGATAGAGCGTGCGCTGGCTGGACAGGGATACAAATTTGCAGTCGGGGTTGCGGGGAAGTTACTTGAGAGAATCGATCCCCGAGCTCGCGAAGTTACAAACTCCGTTGGATGTTCGATTATCGTTAATGACGATTTCGACTGGCAATCGGAATCATTTACAATGCCGACCTGGAATACGCTAGTTATCTATGAAATGCATATAGGTACCTTTCACGCGAAAGAGGGGAAACCAGGAACCTTTGAGAGTGCGATTGAGCGACTGGGGTTCCTGAAGGATCTTGGCGTCAATGCAGTTGAGTTAATGCCCGTTGCTGAATTCGCTGGCGACTACTCTTGGGGTTATAACCCAGCCCATCCTTACGCAGTTGAAACGGCCTACGGTGGCGTGAATGGTTTAAAGAAGTTCATTCTCGCGGCCCATAAGCTCGGCATCGCTGTGATCATCGACGTTGTTTACAACCATTTTGGTCCCTCCGACCTCGATATATGGCGTTTTGATGGTTGGAGCGAAAATGATAAGGGAGGTATTTATTTTTACAACGATTGGCGCTCGTCAACACCTTGGGGTGAAACGCGTCCAGATTACGGCCGAGAAGAAGTTCGGCAGTATATCTTTGACAACGCGATGATGTGGTTGCAGGAATACCGAGCAGACGGCCTGCGATACGACATGACGCTGTACATTCGCGCCGCAACGCACGATGAAAATGATGTCCTGGAAGATGGATACAACCTCTTACAGTGGATCAATTCTGAAGTAAGCCAGCGATTTCCGGGAAAGATCACGATCGCAGAAGATCTGCAAAACAATAGCCGGCTTACTGAGAAGTCAGAATACGGCGGGGGCAGTTTTGATGCCCAATGGGACGCTGGATTCGTTCACCCGATTCGTGAGGCACTTATCGCAATAGATGATTCGAATCGTTCGATGGATATGATTCGCAATGCGATTATCCACAAATACAACCATGATGTTTTTGAGCGGGTTATTTACACCGAATCACACGATGAGGTCGCGAATGGGAAACGACGAGTCGTTTCGGAAATCGACCAGAGTGATGATCCTAATCGATACGCAGTAAAACGCTCGTCGCTTGGTGTTTGCCTTGTTATGACATCCCCTGGTATTCCAATGCTGTTTCAAGGTCAGGAGTTCTTGGAAGATTGCTGGTTTCAAGACACAGATCCATTGGATTGGAAACGTGCAGATCGGTATGTCCACATCACTCAGATGTATCGCGATCTCATTCGATTGCGTCGGAATATCGACGGACTTACCGGTGGACTAACTGGTCAATTCGTAAACGTCTACCATGTAAATGATCAAAACAAGATCATCGCGTTTCATCGAAGTAAGGAAGGCGGGCCAGGAGACGATGTTATCGTTGTAATCAAAATGAGTGAAAATCGAATTAATGATTACCAAATCGGCTTTCCATGCTCTGGATTATGGAAGTTGGTGTTCAACAGCGATGCAGTTTGCTACGGTGAATGCCAAGATGGAACGCAAGCAACCGATATTCATAGCTTGGACGAACCCTATAACGGCTTCTCAGCATCTGCGCTAATTGAAATCGGGGCGTACTCCTGTCAGATCTACTCTCTGCAATAATCTTTTGCCTTTGCGATAACCACGGCACAACAAGTGCGTTAATGGTGATTGAGTCAGCTCACTATCGAGCAGAACACTAACGCAAAGGGACTTTTAGAATGGTATCACAAGAAAAATTAAGCGGCGATTGGCATACAGTTGTTGGCAAAGTTAGAGAAAAGTTCGGTCAAATCACGAATGACGACCTCTCAAAGATTCATGGCAACGTCGATCAACTTGTCGGACTTATTCAACAAAAAGCCGGGCAGACACGCGAGCAAGCCGAAGCCTTCATCGCAACTTTAAACGATAAGGCAGGAAGTGTTTTTCGCGACGTCACAGATCGCGGGCAACAAGCATACACTCAAGCGTCGGACATGTTGGACGAGGGAGTAAAACAAGTTAGCCAAAAGGCGGGTGAAGGATACGAATACGCTCGAGAAACCGTAGCTCGTCGACCGGCCGAG
>JAIYDQ010000434.1 GCA_027487375.1 Planctomycetaceae bacterium | reverse complement strand
ATACGCCAGACGGTAGCCGCAATAACTGGTTTGTCACATTGCTTACCGGAGGAGAAGGCTGGCACAACAACCACCATGCGGACCAAGCGAGTGCGACCGTTCAGATTCGCTGGTGGGAAATCGATCTCAGTTTTTACGCGATTAAAGTGCTCGAGCGTATTGGCCTTGCTTCTCACATTGTCCCGCCAAGGCATATTCGCGATGCAGAACGGCAGAGAGTATCCTCGGATAGAGCTGCGTGAAGATCGAGTATTAGAAAGGCTGACATATAATCCAAAATGGGATTCATCTGTGGCAATCTAAGAGTCTTGCTTTCGCATCGCCGCCAAGGTGTATCGTTTCGTAAAACGCTCCTCCTTGGAAGGCAACAAGTTTTCTTGCGCCCAAGCGAGATCGAGGGCTTGGCGAAAGAGTTCCCTGAGTTCGCGATTCAGATACGCAGTTGCAAACCCGCATTTGGCGACTTCAGCGAAGTCTGGTTGAAGACTTGTTTAGGTTCCGAGATTGTTGATTCGGTGGATGCATCGGACTTTGAAGGAGCAACTATTGTCCATGATATGAACTTGGATATTGACCAAGCGGACGTCCCAAGCGATGTTGTTGGAACGTATGACGCAGTGATCGATGCTGGGTCACTTGAGCATATTTTTAATGTTCCTGTTGCGCTGCAGAACTGCATGAGATTGCTAAAAACTGGTGGCGTTTTGTGCTTGGCCACGGTGGCCAACAACTATTGCGGTCATGGCTTTTATCAGTTCTCGCCCGAACTCTTTTTTCGAGTGCTACAACCGGAGAACGGCTTTGAAAATCTAGAAGTGCTGTTGCTGCGTCATCCATTTCCTGGAGCCGAACTATCGGGCTCGCAACAGATCTACCAAGTGAAAGATCCGTTGCAAGTTGGGAGTCGAGTCGGAATCGTAACGTCGAGTCCTGTCATGATTATTGCTTCTGCGACGAAGTGCTCGGATGTTGAATGCTTCAGGAAATTTCCTCAGCAAAGCGACTATCAGAAACGATGGAGTACTGACGGTGCGGAGAATTCTCATGCCGTTAGCCCCAATGAACGACGATACACGGCATTCGCCCAATTGCGTCGCGCGCTAGCCTATCTTCTTCGATCGCTCAAATCAAAGTTGCCGATCGACTGGCAGCGAAGCCTAAGCGGAATGGAGCAACGAGCGGCCTACTCACTACGCAATCGCAAGCACTTCAAAGTCTGGAAACCTTGATGAGTTGGACAGCGCCAGGTTTCCGCTGGAGTCCAGGCTTTAGCCGCTTTTTTGGCAATTCCAAGTTGCTCGGCGCCTAAAGGCTGTACTCCAACGCTTTGCTCCATACTGGTTGCGATCGATTATCGTGAGCAACCTGGTGTTGTCCGATTAGGAGTGAGATCTTTTTCGGTTTCGCTGTAAACGAAAATCACTCAAGTTTTGGAATAGGCATTCGCGCGTTGCCATGCATCGGACTCGTTGCAATGAGCGAATGAAACGCCGTTTTCTACATCCCGAAAGCGTCGGCATCTTGGGCTGGTGCAGCTTGGTAGCCGCTGGGTTCCATTGAGCAGCTAGCGCGGCCTTGGCTGAGCGATCGAATTGCGCTGCTGTAGCCGAAGAGCTCCTTAAGTGGCGCAAGGGCAACGATAAGTGTACCTGCGCCTCGATTCTCGGTTCTTTCGATAATAGCACGTCGTTGTTGCAAGTCGCCGACGATTTCACCCATATAGTCATCGGGTGTGGTGATTTCCATTTTCATGATCGGCTCTAGCAACGTTGGCGTACCCGCTTGCAGACCTTGATCGAATGCGTCGTTGGCCGCGATACGAAAAGCGACTTCATCAGAACCAACTTCGGCCAGTTCGCTAGAGAGCAGAGAGATCTTGATTCCAGTCAGCGGGAACGAACCGATAACGCCTCCGCCTGCAGCACGATTACGAAGCTCTTCTAAAGTGGCTTGTCGGAGGTTTTCAGGCAAGATCTTATCGGGAGGTGAGCGATCTAAAACGATTACTTCTGCCGAAGGATCTTCCAGTGGTTCGAATCGGACATCCAGTCGTGCAAACATTTGGCTCGCACCGACCATACGATTGCATTGTCCCTGTACGGTGGCAGCTTTGCCAATCGTCTCGCGATAACTGACTCGTGGTTTATAGAACTTAACGCTGAGATTGAAATCGCGCACAAGTCGATTTTTGATCACGTCTAAGTGGAGCTCGCCCATGCCGCTGATAAGTGTTTGCCCCGATTCTTCGTTTTCGCGAGCTCGAAACGTTGGGTCTTGTCGTTTTAGCATTTCCAAGACTTCTGAAAGCTTTTTGCGTTCAGTGGCATTCTCGGGTTCAATTGCCATCGAGATAACAGCTTGAGCGAATTGAATGGAAGGGAGTTCAATCATCTCTCGCGTGTCACAAATGGTGTCTCCGGTGATTGCATCGCGTGGTCCGATCGCGCATGCGATGTCACCGCACTGAAGCATATTGATTTGCCCCTGGCGCTCTTTTTTAGTGGCATGGATTTGCCAAAGCTGAGCGACGTTTTCTTTTTTGTCACGGTTCGGACTGTAGACTCGCGAGTTCGCCTCCAAGGATCCGCTGTAGACTCGTATCCAGTAAAGGTCACCAGTTTTGGCGGGGAGGATTTTGAAGACGAGCCCACAGAATGGTTCTTTGGGGTCGGGCTTTCGTATAAGTACCTTGTCCCGTTTCTTGGGATCGACGCCCTCGACAGGTGGTCGGTCGAGCGGGCTTGGAAGGTATGATGCGACACCGTCTAATAGTGGTTGAACACCGGCGCCGTGAAGGGCGGATCCGCAAAGAACTGGTTGCAGCTTGATGTCGATACATGCTTGTCGTAGCGCGGCTCGAATCGCTTCGGCTGGAATGGGTTTCTCTTCCATCGCCAGCGCAAAAAGCGTTTCGTCTAGCGGGTAGAGTTTTTCAAGCATCTCGTTCCGCCAACCTTGAGCATCTTCCAAGAGTTCGGGCGGTATTTCGGACACATGGAGGGTTTTCCCTTTATCTGCTGCATCGAAGGTAATCATCTGCATGTCGATAAGGTCGATTACACCTCGAAAGGGATCGCTAGTATGCGAAGGCCCCTGCCCGACCGGAATCTGAATGGCAACGGGATCAGCGTTCAAGCGAGGACCTATTTCCTCGAGGACTCGGTAGAAGTCCGCTCCTTCGCGGTCGAGTTTGTTGATAAACACAATTCGCGGCACCCCGTACTTAGTAGCTTGCCGCCAAACTGTTTCGCTTTGTGCCTCAACGCCTTCGCGAGCGCTGAAAACAACCACGGCGCCGTCTAGTACCCGCAGGCATCGTTCCACTTCTGCAGTAAAGTCAACGTGCCCTGGAGTGTCCAGGAGGTTGATCGTGATGTCTTTCCATCGAAAAGTGATACACGCTGCGTAAATAGTGATCCCACGCTGCTGCTCTTCAGGGTCGTCATCCGTCTCGGTGGTTCCCGAGTCAACTGAACCGGCGCGGTGCTTTGCTCCGCTCATGTATTGCATTTGCTCGGTGACGGTCGTTTTGCCGGCATCAATGTGGGCGATGATGCCTATGTTGCGGAGTGTTTTTAGTTCGCGGGACATGGTTCGAGCGATTTAAGTGTTGGAGCGGAATGCAATAGTTGCGAAAGTGTAAGCGATCTGGCAATTAGGATCGATAAGGGGCTTCCGAAAGAACCCGTGGTACCAACGTGCCAGTATCCGGGGGCCGAGCACCAGGGGGATCCGGGCCCGAAAACGACGGATTCACCAGAATTTCTACATTTACCTAGTGAGTCTTCTAGAAACGCTAGTTTTACGGCGATTCGAGAGTACTTCCAGGCTAAAAACTGTCTCCAGCATGAACCTGACGATTGTTCGGGACGTCACTGTTATCCGGGTTATCGCGCGTCTGAATCGGCGTTGTTCGGGATCTTCGCTTCTCTTAACAGCTCGATTGCAGTTAGAATGTTGTAGGAATCGAATCCGATTGGGGCGCGTTTGAAAGGGCATTTTAGAGTGGATACTTTGAACAACGAGACTGCGAAAAGCCCAAGAGCATCAACCACCAGACGCCAGGCTGAAACTGGTGCAATGCTGATTTTGCGGATGGTGTTTATCTTCGTAGCGGGCGGTGTTGGAACTTTTTTGGTTCCGGCGGACGTTGAGGCTGACGGCCCGATTTACATGCCCTACATGATTTTCAGTGGCGTTCTGCTGGCAGCCGCAGCGGTAATTGCATTGGACATGTTTTTCGAGAAGAAGCGGATCGAGATTATTTCTGCCGTTTACTTCGGTCTTCTCGTTGGGATGTTGCTCACGTTTTTGCTGTCGATTGGACTTGGGCCATTGCTCAAGAACGTCGCTGGCTCCGAGCGAATCATGCTGATGATCTCCGTTATCTTGTGCTACGGCTGTATTTCTCTGCTTATCCAAACCAAGGACGACTTTCGGTTCATTATTCCCTACGTCGAGTTTGCTCGCGATTTGAAAGGGATCCGGCCATTGATCTTGGACACTAGCGCTGTGATCGATGGTCGATTAGCTGAATTAGCTGACACTGCAATAATCGATAGCCAGTTGATTATGCCTCGTTTTGTATTGCTTGAACTTCAAGCAATCGCCGACAGTAGCGACAAACTGCGTCGTGTTCGAGGTCGACGTGGGTTGGATATTTTGAATCGACTTCGGTCCCATGACAAAGTGGACTTTCTCTTGTTCGATAGGGAGCTCCCGGAGTTTGCTGGGCAACCAGTCGACATGAAGCTGGTCCTTCTTGCAAAACATTTGGATGGGAAGCTTGTCACTGGCGATTTCAATCTGAACAAAGTCGCGAAGCTTCATAATGTCGAGGTCATTAACGTCAACGAAATTGCGAAGGCGATGAGACCGCAATTCTTGCCAGGCGAGGCTTTCCAACTGAAAGTCGTCAAACCGGGCGAAGGCCAAGATCAAGGGATCGGTTATCTAGATGATGGCACGATGGTGGTCGTCGAGGGCGGGCGAGATAACATCAGTCGAACCGTTACGGTAGTTGTGACCAGCACCCTACAGACACAATCAGGGCGAATGATCTTTACGCGAATAGAAGACATGGAAACAAGCCAAGCCTAGTGTTTTCCGTGTCTGAATTCTTGAAGAGCCGGGCTCGTAAGAATTTGGAAATTCTGAGCAATTCCAAACACCCCTGCGTGGATCCCGGTCGGTCGAATTTAGATGTCTTGCGACACCTTCTGCGCGGAAGAAACCTCGCTTTTAAATGGGCCTTGCAACGGTCCGCTAAACTTTTGTTGCTGTTCTAGCAGGTCAAACTTCATTGAGGCTACAATAGGGAACGAGCGTTCCTTCCAAGTCCTCCCTCCTGCCAAATAATTAACTCGCGATGAAATCAAAACTCTCACGTCGACGGTTCGTCCAAACTGTAGCTGCAGCCAGCGTTCTAACCACTTCACTTCCTACAAGAGCTCACGCTCAATCGAGCAACGAAGTTCGACTTGGTTTCATCGGCTGTGGAGGACGCGCGGGTGAGCATCTTCAGTACTTTTCGAAGCTTGATGGGATTAAGATTGCCGGGTTGTGCGATCCCGATGCCTCGAAGGTGAACGCTGCCAAATCGATCGGCCCCGACGCTAAAACATTTAGTGATTTGCGAGCGCTTCTCGATGATAAAGATATTGATGCAGTTGTTGTCGCAGCTTGCAATCACTGGCACTGTCTAGCCGCGATCTGGGCAATGCAGGCTGGCAAGCATGTGTATGTTGAAAAACCACTGTCGCATAGTCAGTGGGAAGGCCGGCAAACGGTTGCAGCAGCGCGAAAATACAACCGTGTATGTCAAGTTGGAACTCAGCAGCGCTCTGATCCGATGCAAGCAGAGATCAAACAGTTCTTGCATAAGGAAAAAGGACTTGGCGAGATACTCTCCGCCCGCGTGAATCGTTACGGAGTACGCGCATCTATCGGAAAGCGTGATACGCCTCTGACGATCAATCCTGACTTGGACTACAACTTGTGGTTAGGACCTGCTCAGGAAAAACCAATCTATCGATCGAGGCTTCATTACGATTGGCACTGGGATTGGAACACGGGATCGGGGGAGATGGGCAACTGGGGAGTTCACGTTTTGGACGATCTTCGAAACAATGTTTTCGAGGATAAAGTCACCCTTCCAAAACGCATTTTT
>JAIYDQ010000261.1 GCA_027487375.1 Planctomycetaceae bacterium | reverse complement strand
TGCTCACGGGCCGTCTCTGCGATCATCAGGTGCCCAATATGGATTGGATCAAAAGACCCACCGTAAATCCCAATTCGCATCGATTCTGTCGCTTTCGATATTTGGTTGGCTTAAATGCCAACGAGACATAACAAATTAACTCTAGGTTCTGTTTCTAAACACGTAGTCGCGTCTCTCCGAGACGCGAAATTCCTTCGTCTCGGAGAGACGCAGCTACGTGAAATCAATTTCAGAAACAAAGCCTAGACTTGATTCTATCCAGAATCACTGAAAGGAACACCGACACCGTATGTGATCGGCTTGCCCTGATTGAAGAGGAAGACGTATAAAGCTAAGCTTGAATCGAGAAGAGTTTGCGTTTTAGCGATTTGCTCTCTTTGGAAGCCGAGATGGAATATTTTTTAAGACGAAGTTCAATTCAATGGCTTTTGGCGTTTGCCTCTTTCTTGACGAGCATTGGTTGCCGTCAAAAAAATGTTGTTGATGTTGATCGTTCTTTACCCGTTCGAGCGGCTACGGTAACTGTTGGCCCCCATATTCGCAAAGCTTCGTTGACTGGGGAGTTTCGGGCTCGCTATCAAAGCGATTTGGCTTTCCGCTTAGGTGGCCGAATTGCTTCCAGGAATGTCGATGTGGGTGATCATGTTGCAGCCGGAGATGTTCTGGCTGTTTTAGATACGCAAGAACAAAAAGCGGATATCGAAGCCGCTAAAGCAACTTTGAGGTCGGCCGAAGCGACTTTGAAGCAGGCTTTGGCAAACGTAAACCGAATCGAACGATTGGTTGCTACACAGGCGGCATCTCAACAAGAATTTGACGACGCACAGGCGGCGTTCCTGACTGCACAAGGATCAGTTGATATTGGAAAGTCGAACATTCTTACGGCTGAAGGACGTTTAGCTTATACAGAAATAAGAGCCGATGCGCCTGGAATCATTATCGCACGACTTGCGGAGGCGGGCCAAGTTGTTAACGCTGCTCAGACAGTATTCACGCTTGCCTATGATGGTGAGCGTGAAGCGGTCTTTGATGTGTTTCAAACACATGTCGCGGAGAAGCCCGTGGATGGACGGATCGAGATCACGCTTGTTTCGAATCCATCGATTCAGACCATCGGTTATGTACGTGAAATTGCTCCGGCGATCGATGAAACCAATGGAACGGTCCGAGTTAAGGTAGGTATCGATTCGCCTCCTCCGCAAATGTCACTCGGCTCGCCCGTGATCGGTGTTGCGAGATTCCCCTCTCGCGATCTGGTGGAGCTTCCTTGGACTGCTATGTCGCGACAGGGACCTGAGCCCGCGGTTTGGGTGATTGATCCGGTAACGAAGACGGCTTCGTCAAGAGTGGTCTCTATCGAAAGATTTGTATCGGGAAAGATCTTGATCGGTGGTGGGCTTTCCACGGGTGATGTTGTTGTTACCGATGGTGTCCAGCTTATTCGACCAGGACAACGCGTCACTGCCATCATGGGAGAAGCCCAATGATTTGTTTTCATCGAGCATTAGATTGGCTGCGATTGGTTCAATCGAAAAACTTTTGTTGGAATTTATTATCAACCGTTACCTTGCTTCTCGTTATAGGTGGATGTCACAAATCAAAGCCGCATCATGCAGAGCGGCACCACTCAGATGCGATTCGCCCCGTGTTGTCGATGGTGGCTGCACCTCAAATCGGCCCCGCGGACGGGTATAGCGGAGTTATCGAAGCGCGATATCACACGGACCTTGGATTTCGAGTGCTTGGAAGAATCGTTGCTCGCGAAGTCAACGTCGGTGACATGGTCAAATCAGGGCAACGACTTGCTGCATTGGACCCGGAGCTTTTGGAAATTGCCGTTCGTTCGCAAGAAGCAACCCTTTCAAACGTGAAAGCACAACTGGTGAATTCCGAATCGAATTTGAAACGCCAAACCATTCTTTTAGCAAAAAATATTACACCCCAAGCAGAATTCGACGCGGCGGTCCAAGCAAACGAAACCGCCGCATCCGCTGTGAGTCAGGCCGAAGCAAATCTCGCCAAAGCTCGTGAGCAGCTTGGCTATGCTAACCTTATCGCAGATATGGATGGAGTGGTTGTTAGCATCGACGCCGAAGCCGGGCAAACGGTGGCAGCAGGACAAACAGTCATCTCTATCGCCAGCCCCGATTACCGTGAAGCTGTTGTTGACATGGGTGAGGACATCACGGCAACACTGACGACCGGTTCGGAGTTTCGGATCATCCTTCAAATCAGCCCGGACTTTGAAACGATTGGACGCGTTCGAGAAATCGCTCCACAGGCAGACGCATCAACGCGAACTCGGCGCGTTCGAATCACGCTGGACAACCCTGCTGAAGCTTTCCCGCTCGGATCGAACATTACCGCCATTCCAAAGCAAGCGGTTCCTACCAATATTCGATTGCCTCATTCGGCATTACTCAATCGAGATAGCCAGAGCTTTGTGTGGATCGTCGACACGGAAAACAAGAAAGTAAACCGTGTTCCCGTCAAGATCGCGAGTCAAGACGACTCAGGAGTCGAGATCGCACAAGGAATCGAAGCCGGATCGCGCGTTGTGACGGCTGGAGTGAATAGTTTGACTGATGGCCAGCCGATTCGTTGGAACCCAGGAGATATGCAGTGAAGGAATTCAATCTTTCGGACTGGGCTCTGAAGCATCGCTCGCTCGTTTGGTACTTCATGCTGGTCTCGTCGGCGCTCGGTGCTTACGCGTATTTCAATTTAGGTCGCGAAGAAGATCCTGATTTCACAATCAAGACGATGATCATCCAGGCTTATTGGCCTGGCGCGACGGTCGAAGACACCATTAGCCAAGTCACCGATCGAATTGAAAAGAAGGTCGAGGAGATCCCGCAATTTGATTACGCTCGAAGCCTGACACGGCCTGGCGAAACGACCATCTTTATCAATCTGAAGGATACAACCAAAGCCAGTGAAGTCCCGACCGCTTGGCTCCGAGTACGAAATCTCGTCAGTGATATTCGCGGGCAGTTTCCCTCGGGTGTGATTGGGCCAATTTTTAACGATGGCTTCGGTGACGTTTTTGGAAATGTTTACGCATTCACTGCAGATGGAATGAGCCAACGACAACTGCGCGACTATGTTGAAGCCGCTCGTGCGAGAATACTTACTGTTCCTAATGTTGGGAAAGTCGAGTTGATCGGTGCTCAAGACGAAGTCGTTTATCTTGAGTTCTCTACGCGACAACTTGCTGCGCTCGGGCTATCGCAACAAATCGTGGTCGATGCGATTCGAGCTCAAAACGCAATTGCACCTTCGGGAACAGTAGAAGCCCAAGGTGAACGTGTCAGCATTCGCGTCAGTGGCCAGTTCACTTCCGAAGAAAGTATTCGATCCATCAACTTGCGAGTGAATGATCGCTTCTTTCGACTTCGAGATGTCGCTACGATCCGTCGGACTTATGTCGATCCTCCGCGATCGTTGTTTCGATTTCAAGGCGAACCTGCAATTGGGCTCGCGATTGGGATGAAGCCCAAGGCAAACCTGCTCGATTTTGGTGCGGCTGTTGACAAGATGATGGCGAAGATCGAAGCCGATTTGCCGATCGGTGTCGGGATTCATTTAGTGTCTGATCAACCGATGATTGTGGAAGAAGCGGTCGGCGGATTTACCAAGGCCCTCTTCGAAGCGGTTGTGATCGTGCTGGCTGTGAGCTTCGTGAGCTTGGGAGTTCGAGCGGGATTGGTTGTATCACTCACGATTCCGTTGGTTTTAGCAATCACCTTTGTTGCCATGCAGTATTTTCAGATCTCGCTTCAACGTATTTCGTTGGGAGCCTTGATTATCGCACTTGGGCTTTTGGTGGATGATGCGATGATTGCTGTTGAGATGATGGTAGCAAGACTAGAAGTCGGTGACACGCTGGAGAAAGCTGCGACTTATGTTTACACATCGACGGCGTTTCCGATGCTTACCGGAACTCTCGTTACAATTGCCGGGTTTATGCCAGTGGGGCTTAACGGTAGCGCGGCGGGCGAGTTTACCTTTACTCTATTCGTCGTGATCGGTGTATCGTTGATTGTCTCGTGGGTCGTTGCAGTTGTGTTTGCGCCTCTTTTAGGCGTAACGCTGCTTCCGAAAACGATGCGTCATTCACATGGCACCAAGGGATGGTTTGCGAAGGGATTTGAAATCGTTTTGTTGGCCGCGATGAGATGGAGGTGGGTAACAATTCTTTTCACCGTCCTTTTGTTTGCAGCATCTATTTATGGCATGCAACATGTCCAACAACAATTCTTTCCTAGTTCCGATCGAAATGAAATCATCGTCGATTGGACGGTCCGTCAAAACTCATCGATCCTTCGTACACGTGACGAGATGGATCGATTTGAAAAACTTGCTTTAGTCGGCGATGAAGATATCGAGCGATGGTCTTCTTATGTTGGACAAGGCGCTGTGCGGTTCTTGCTGTCGTTCGATGTCCAGCCACCGTCGCCAAACTTTGGTCAGATTGTGATCGTGACAAAAGACCTTGAAGCAAGAGAACGTGTTCGAGCCAAGCTGATTGATTTCGTTGAAAAGGAGTTTGTTGGCACGGATGCTTATGTGCATCTCTTGGATATCGGCCCGCCTGTTGGAAGGCCTGTACAGTATCGCATCAATGGACCTGACATCCAAGTCGTTCGGACACTTGCGAAAGATCTCGCAGCGAAAGTCGGAACGAACAACAACATCGAAAGTATTATCTTCGATTGGAATGAACCGGGGCGAGTCGTCAAAGTTGATATCCTGCAAGATCGTGCGGCTCAATTGGGAATCACTTCGGAAGTCATCGCGGGAACACTCAATGGCATCGTCGGCGGTTCCAGCTTTACCGAAATCCGAGACAACATTTACTTAGTGAATGTGGTCGGTCGTGCTTTGGATAGCGAACGGACTGCAATTGAGACACTTCAAAACTTGCAATTGGCCACTAAAAACGGCAAATCAGTACCGCTAGCAGCAATCGCTACGATTCGATACGAATTGGAGCAACCTGCGGTGTGGCGTCGCGGCAGAATCCCGACAATCACGATCAAGGGAAGTATTCCAGCAACGATTCAACCGGCAACAGTCGTCAAGCAACTCAAGCCAGATGTCGATGCCTTTATTGAAAAGCTTCCTGCGGGATATAGCGTCATCACGGGTGGTGCGGTGGAAGAAAGCGCGAAAGGCCAAGGTCCTATCCTGACCGTCGTTCCATTGATGATGTTCACGATGGCAACGATTTTGATGATCCAACTGCAAAGCTTTCAACGCTTGTTCCTCGTTGTCGCGGTGGCACCGTTGGGGCTGATCGGGGTTGTTGCCGCTTTGCTACCGACCGGCGCTCCGATGGGGTTCGTGGCTATCTTGGGCATCTTGGCATTGATAGGAATTCTAATTCGAAACTCAGTCATCCTGATTGTTCAAATCGAGACCCTTCGCGAGGAAGGGCTTCCGGCATGGAACGCAGTCTTGGATGCAACCGAACACCGAATGCGACCGATCATGCTGACCGCTGCGGCCGCAAGCTTGGCACTCATACCAATCGCCTCGGAAGTATTCTGGGGACCGATGGCTTACGCCATGATGGGTGGCATCATCGTCGGGACGGTTCTCACGCTATTGTTTTTACCAGCTCTGTACGTTGCATGGTTCAGAATACCTGAGACAAAGAACGTGGCCTAAAACAAAGAGTTGCGACCGGACAGTTCAATCGTGCAGTCTTAATAGGTGCTACTCTGATTTCGCAATTTTCCAAAGCTTTGTATTGCTGCGAACGAGAAGCGAATCATCGGATACCGCAGGTGAACCGAGCACCATTTCACCGAGTTCATTCGTGGCGACGATTTCAGCTGATTTTTCGCCGATTGTCAAAACAAAGCAGCGACCTGTGTCGGTGAAGACGTAAAGGTTGTCCTTGCACACAACGGGTGTCGACCAGATGGATCCCGAATCGGGCAAACGCGTCTTATATCGAATGCTTCCATCTTGAGCGTCCGCGACCGTCAAGACGCCACCCTTGAGCGCAACAACTGTTGCACCGAAGACAATTGGCGACGAGTTGCCTGGTTCCAGCTTGTTGCTTTGCCAAAGCTTATCAAGCTTGTTGGTAGTTGCGTTCCATTGATACGCTGTCATGCCATCGGCTGCGACGTAAAGTCGATCGTCTATTGCGAGGGCGGAAGAAATCGTGGATGCTCCCTTGTCGAGAGTCGCAAGCGTTACACCGCTCCGAGCGTTAACGACTTTGACATCGACTCCCGAAGTGAGAACAACCATGCTCTCGGAACCTTGTCGCACCCAAGGTGCAGGCGATGACCAATTCGCTTGATGCGGCCGTTCAATCTTCCAAAGCAGCTCGCCACTTTTGGTATCAATGCCTGCGGCAAACGAATCGCCTTGGCATTCGACTTGCACGACTAAGGTGTCATCGATCACAAGTGGCGAGCTGCTCATTCCTGTGTCGTTTCCTGCCTTTGGAAACTCACTGCCCAACGAGCGATACCAGACTACCTCGCCCTTAAGGTTGAGAGCTACTAAATCGTTCGAACTATAAAAGGCAAAGATTCGCTCGCCATCACTGGCAGGAGTGGGTGCTGCGTTTGCGCTATAAGGATGACAGAACGGTCGACCGCGAGCGACGATGTTTTGTTCCCAAAGTATTTCGCCTGTCTTCGAGGAAACGCTCGATATAAAAATCCGTCTTTGGTCCATGCCACTGCTACTGGTTGCGATGACTTGTCCATCGACCGCAATCGCTCCTCCGGCACTTCGCCCTGGTAGATCGACTTGCCAAGAAACATTTTTACCGCTTGCAGCATCAAACTGGATTGGTGGCGATGCTTGTGGTTGGTGCGAGGATGCTGCCGGCCCGCGAAATTGCAGCCACTGCGATGTTTCGGAACTTGCATATTGCAAAGGGATCACGCTTAACAGTAAACCGAGTCCATAACGCATGGTAAAGTTTCCTAATGGCTGGTCTGGAGTAGAGTGTTCGCTGAGTCAAAGATATTCTTGGTTTATTTGGGCAATACAGCTGTACCATCGGCTTCACAGAGTCGGATCTGAAACTTCCAGTCTTGCGCCCATCCTTGCGTTTGTTCGTTCTGGCAAAGTTTCAACACAAGTCTATTGATACCTGGCTTGGCTTTTGCGATCGCAATGTATTGATCAATTTCCATACTTGCATGGTACACCTCGTTGCTGGTCACTAGCTCACCGTTCCACCAAACTTTGTTGGCATTGATAGTACCCAGTCTAAGTTCGATATCTTTTGCAGTCTCGAACTCGAAGGTCTGAAAAGCGTAGACGATTGCGCCTTTCTCCTTGTTGTACAGTTCGGCAAGATTCACAACGCCTTCTTGATTGTCAGTCGTGTGTTGTATCCATCGTGCGGGCCCACTCTTGCCGGCGTACTCAGCGGATAAGCTTGATTTGTTGCCAATAAGATCGCTTTCGACTGGATAGACTGTGTCAAAGTGTGCTTCTCCGATGTTATCGAAAGGACCGATCAGATTCCAGCGGTTTACGAATCCGAAGTGTTTGATCATGTCGACGGGTTGTCCGAGGTCGCTCAGTTTTTTTGCGATCGCGATCACTTGGGTTGGTTGACGAGCGGAATTAAAAAGCGAATTAAGCCGCGTTGTTTTGGATGCTTTGTCTGAAATATCTTCAGCTCGAGTTAATGCCAATTCAATGGCGGCAAATCGCAACTCAAGGCTTGGGTCTTCGGTCATGTAAGCAAGCTTTTCATTACGTTTCTTCGTGTCATTGGCTGTAAGCCATTGAAGCACCATGTGCCGAGCTTCTCCATCGTTGTTGGTGTTTTGCAGAAATTCATCGAGTTGGCTATTGAGCGCGGAGCCCGACTTGCGATAGAGCGAGTTGGCTACCATCGCTAAGTAGTTGCGACCGACTGGGGTGGCATCTTTCATTGCGGTGAGGACCGGAATCAGGTCTGCTCCTGAGGCTTGTTGAAGCAACGTGGCCGCTGGTACAGCTTGGCGATTTCCATTTTCGCTTGGTGCTATTGTCCGAAGCGTGGCGATTGCCTGTGAGAAGTCATTTCCAAGGATCGATTGAAGTTGGCTGCCATGTAGAAAAACTGCGGCGGCAACATGTGCGACGAGCAAAGGTTTCGAGAAAATGAAATTCAGCATACAAATCATGGTTGGTTCTTGGCTTTGTTTCTGGCTGTCTTTCGAGTGGCTGCGTCTCGGAGAGACGCGACTACGTGTTAAAAAACAATGTCCACGAATTCAGCTACCTCAGAATCGCAACTCGCTTCCTTCGTTCGACTAACAAGAAGTTCAGCGAGTGGCGATGAGACTTAAGGTTGTTGGAATCGTGTTAGCCCTTTTCCATGGCGGTTGGCGTTGGCTCCGCTTTCCAGAGTCGGTACTTCACTTCAACTCCCTCGGGAACATAAACAACCACGGGTAGCTTACTGTTGTACCGAAGTAGCTTGGGCTCTCCGCCTGTGGATATGAATCGCTTGACCTTCGGTTCGCTGGGGTCGACTGCCATCAAAGTCCCTGCCATGGGGCCAAGGTCTTTCAAGACATATCGCGTGAAACCCCAACCTTCTATGTTGACGGCTTCGACGGAGCCACTGAAAAAGAAGCGGTTGTGCTTGTCGGTTTCGACTGTTTTTCCAACGATTAGTTCGACTTTGAATGCGTCTTCATCTTCTTGCGATGGAAGGTTCAAGACAAATCGAACCATACCCGGATCGGCTGGTGGGAAAGCTTTCATGTTATCTTGCGCGTGGGTTTTCAAAGCCATCGGCAAACAAACCAGAGCAATCGCGAGAAGGAACGTTTTCATGTTTTCCAATCCTTTGAGTTTTGAGAGTATACGGTGAATTATTGCCTGAATAGTATCACGACCGGTGGATGCTGTGTAATTGAGGAAATATCAACTTGAAGCGGCGACTGTTCAACGCGGGGCTTTTAAACGGTTGCATTTTTCGAAATTTCAATTGGCCATTTGGGAAACTTATCGCGTCGATTATTGTAGCGAGGTCAAAGTACGCTTGCTCAATCACCTTTGGAAAGCTACGGTCTAAAGCGAGTCACCGTTTACTTCAAGAAATATTCGTACGTCTCTTTGGAATTTCCTATCCACAATGTCGAAGAAGACTATCCCCTTTGATTATGTCGAGCCACTTGGGGCTCGTGTTCTGGTCCGTAAGGACGAGCCTAAGCGAGAGACCAAGGGTGGGATAGCGCTACCCGAGACGGCGGAAATCCCAACCATTACCGGGCGTATTGTCACGATTAGTCGACAAGTCGAGCTGGATGAAGATTTTCCGATCAAGCAGTACGACAAGGTTCTCTTCCATCCCAAGAATGCTATTCCCGTCGATTTTGAAGCGGACAACCAGTTATTCGTCGTCCCCGTCGAAGATATCGTGGCAGTCTTTCGAAGAAAGTCGGCCGACGAGTAGATCTGCCGCTCGGTCGGTCTTGAGACTTCCGTTAATTCGTGCTCGTGCTCGTTTCGACAGCAAATCAGCAATTTGAGCACCGATTATCGAGCATCGAGAACGAGTACCGGCTAACGCCTGAGTACCAGTACGAAACAATTGGGAAATACTGAGGATCGAAAGTGAATGCTCTCGTCTGAAAACTGATTTTCCGTTCGACTGCACTCCGCCAGTCGAGTACGAGTACCGGCTAACGCCTGAGTACGAGCACGAGCACGAAAATGGGAAGAATTCGGAAGTTTTAATCGGGACACTCTCTGGAGCGAACCAGCTTGCCGTCGGATGCGTAGCTGGAAAAAATGACTGGGCGAACTGAACCCAGCTTGCCTGACCGGCGTTGTTGATGCGTCCAGAGCGGGTATACTTCTCGCCATCCTACCGGTTGTGCTAGACTCACCGCCAATGTTTTTCAGCAAATTTCTTCAGAACGCGATGAATCCAACTCTATGAGCAAGTCATCTGAGACCAAACGCACGATGATCGAGGCCGATGGGCTTTCGAAGTTTTATGGACCGTTCGCAGCTGCCCGCGATGTTCGATTCAAAGTCAGCGAGGGGGAGTTAGTAGCTTTCCTAGGACCAAACGGTGCTGGGAAAAGCACGACGATGAAGATGCTGACGGGATACCTGGCTCCCAGCGAGGGGACAGCCAGGATCGCAGGCTTTGATATGCATAATGATCGGATCGCAGGCTCCAATCGGCTTGGGTACTTACCTGAAAACGGGCCACTTTATCCCGATATGACACCCCACAGCATGCTCAGCTTTTTTGCCGATGCCCGCGGAATGACCTCGGCTCGTAAAAGCGAACGTGTCGATGCGGTTATCGAGTTGTGCGACCTGAAGTCGGTGGTCCACAAGGCGATCAGCAAGCTCTCCAAAGGTTTTCGACAACGTGTTGGGATGGCTCAGGCACTGCTTCATGAGCCGGACGTGCTCATCCTGGATGAACCCACTGCGGGGCTAGATCCGAACCAGATTCGTGAAGTACGAAAGACAATGCATAAGCTTCAGGAGACGAAGACCATTTTGCTTTCGACCCACATTCTCCAAGAAGTTGAGGCGATGGCTTCGCGAGTCATCATGATCAATGAGGGGCGTGTTGTTTTCCAAGGCTCCGTAGCCGATCTTCGCGCGGTCAAGGGTGACCTGGCCGACGCGTTTTACAAACTGACAAGTAGCGTGGCTTAGACCAAGGCCTCTTTTTCTCAAGACACTCTCTACAGACAATTCTAAAAAATGCCGAACTTTCTCGATCTGATAACGCTTCCGATATACAACGCACTTTTCTTGCTTGTTCTTGGGTCGCTTGCGCTGTTTCTCAAGCGTCGTAAACAGGCAGCATATGCTGTTTTAAAGCGAAACTTTTTGGGCTACTTCTCGAACCCAACCGGTTACGTTTTCTTGTGCTTGTTCGTGTTGCTTACGAGCATGGCTGCGTTTTGGCCCAACGAATTTTTTAATGCAAACCTCGGTACGCTCGATCAATTGAACAATTGGTTTGTGTACATCATGTTATTCTTTATTCCAGCGATCACGATGAGCATTTGGGCTGAAGAGCGTCGCCAAGGTACAGATGAATTGCTGCTGACGCTACCTGCTGATGATTTTGATATTGTCTTTGGTAAGTATCTCGCTGCGGTTGCGATCTTCACAACTTCGCTACTGTTCTCGCAAGTTTCGACATTTTTGGTCCTCGCGTTTTTGACGATGGGCGAAGTTGATACGGGTCTGTTCTTCACAAACTACCTTGGGTTTTGGTTTATCGGAATCGCGATGATCGCACTCGGAATGGTGGCGTCATTCCTAACAAACAATTTGACAGTCGGGTTTATTCTGGGGGCTCTGTTCAATGCACCGCTCGCTTTCGCAAGCAAGGCCGATGTGATTGCTCCTTCGCGAGAAGCGTCTCGGCTGATCAAAAGCTTCAGCCTTACCGAGCAGTTCGATAGCTTCGGCCGCGGGGTGTTGAGTCTCGCATCGATCTCGTTCTTTACCTTGGTCGCTGTTTTTGGAGTCTATCTCTGTATGGTCTTGGTTGGCCGTCGTCACTGGAGCGGCGGAAAAGATGGTAACCAAATGTTCTTACACTACTTTGCTCGCGTTGTCAGCCTTGGCGCGATCGTGTTTGGAGGAAGTATGTTCTTCCGCAACAACGATTGGCTTCGAGCCGATGCGAGCCAAGGACAAGTCAGCTCGCTCTCGCCAACGACGGTTCAAATGATCCGGAGTCTAAGCCCCGAACGTCCGATCGTTGTCGATGCCTTTATCTCCGCAGAAGTCCCTGAAAACTACGCAAAGACAAAGGTCAATTTGACTTCAATCCTTCGCGAATTCGAATCGGTTGCCAAGCGAAATAAAGTGCCGCTAACAGTTCGTGTTAACGACAACATTGAGAGCAACTCGGACGACGAAGACCTAGCAAAAGACCAATACGGTATCGTCCCGCAAACGGTCCGGTTTCGCGAACGTGGCGCGATTTCGGATCAACCGATCCTGATGGGAGCAGCCTTCAAAAGCGGCTTGGAAAAAGTCGTGGTTCCATTTTTCGAGCCAGGTGTTCCGGTTGAATACGAACTGATTCGCTCTCTCAACACGGTCTCGAGGCCTGCTCGTAAGAAGCTCGGTATTTTGAAGACAAGTGCGAACATGATGGGTGGACCGAGCGGCATGCAACAAGCACCTCAGCAGCCAATTGTTGCCGAGCTTCAAAAGCAATACGACGTTGTTGAGATCGATGCGACCAAACCAATCGATGCGAGCTTGTATACAGTTCTCTTGGCTGTGCAACCGTCATCGCTCGGGCCAGAGGAGATGATCAACTTCACCGAGGCTGTTCGCAATGGTTTGCCAACCGCAATTTTTGAAGACCCTATGCCCCTCGCTTTCGACATGCCTGGAACTGGCGAACCCAAACAGCAAGGTGGCCCGATGGCCATGTTTGGCGGCGGTGGACAACAACCCAAGGGGGACATTCGCGCATTATGGAAGTTACTCGGAATAGATGTTCCTGGTGCTCCTTCGATGACTGCTGGCATCAATCCAGACATTTGTTGGCAACAGTACAACCCATATCCAGTTCTCGGCAGCATGGCCCAGTTTTCAAACAAATGGATCTTCGTTAGCAATTCGGCACCGGGTGCTGAGAATGCTTTGAGCGATCAAAGCGAAATCACCAAAGGACTTCAAGAAGTCATGCTGCTTTACGGCGGAGTGATCGTACCAACCAAAACATCCGACACCGATGTCACTCCTATTCTCTCAACTGGAATTGTCGCCGGTACGGTTCCGTTCCGTGATGTTCAGGGTGCGATGGATGGATTGTCCCAACGACTCTCGGAAGGCAAGCCAACCGGCATTCAGGTACTTGCCGCCTACATCGAAGGTAAACAAGCCTCGAATGCTGAAGCGGCTACGAAGGAGAAAGAATCGACTGAGCCTGCTGCCGCGAAGAAGGCTTCACTGGTCAAGTGCGTCTATGTCGGAGACGCGGACTGTGCATCGCAGGTCTTCTTTGATATTCGAAATCGTCCCGACAGCTTCGAAGAGATCGACTTCCGCTTGCAAAATGTGACGTTCGTCTTGAATGTGATCGATGTTCTCGCTGGAGAAGTCGACTACCCGAAAGTACGTCGACACGTTCCTGACTACCGCACGCTGAAACTCGTTGAGCTTGAGGCGGATAAGTACCGAGGACAAGCTGCCGAACAACGCGAGGCCTTCCGAAACGAATTTACGCAACAGCAACAAGAGGCGGAAGCAGAAAGCGAAAAGTCTGAAGCCGAGCTTAAGCAGAAGGTTGAAAAGCTTCAAAAGGAAGGTGCAATCGATACCTCCAAGCGTGCTGAATTGATCGCTGCACTTCAACTGTTTCAGCTTCGACAACAGCAACAGGCTCGCCAATTGGAAGCCAAGCTAAAGCAGTTGCAACGCGATCGCGATAAGGGAATCCAAATCGCTCAATCGAAGGCTGACAAAGAAATCTTGAAGATCCAAAACAACTACAAAATGTGGGCCGTGTTCCTTCCGCCCATCCCACCGTTGTTGGTCGGTATTGCAGTCTTCGTTTCGCGCCGATTGCGAGAACGCGAAGGCATCACCAAGTCCCGCTTGAAGTAACTGTCTACTGACAACTGCCCACTGTAAACTTTTCCCCCTTCAACTTGAAGAATCCAATCGTGAACGAGAACGCAAAAACCATCACTTTCGCCGTAGTTGCTGCCGTGCTGGGTTTAGGTGCTTACGCATCGCTTCCTAAGGTCGGAGTAAGTGAAAAAGATGTGGTCAACTCCGTTGTGGGTAAGCCTCTCTTTGAGAAGTTTACCGACCCGACGGTGGCATCAACGTTAAAGATCGTGAAGTATGATCCGACCCAAGTTCGGATCGCTCCGTTCGAACTGGCTCGAGACAAAAAGAGTGGCGCATGGGTTATCCCATCGCACAGTTCATATCCAGCCGATGCCGCCTCACAAGTTAGTAAAGTTGCGAATGCGTTCATTGGACTAAAAATCTTGAGCGTTGAATCAACCAAAGCAGACGACCAAAAGCTCTATGGAGTTATCGAGCCGGATGCGACCAAAATGGACGCTGGTGAAACTGCCTTTGGAACCCTCGTTCGCATGCAAGATGACAAGGGTGAGCCGTTGGTAGACTTAATCGTCGGCAAGACCGTTCGTGATGATGAAACGAAACGTTATGTTCGCAAGAGTGGTTCCGATGCGGTGTATGTGGCTGCGTTTGATCCGGCACCGCTTACAACCGACTTTTCTGATTGGATCGAAGGGGATCTTCTCAAGCTCAGTGCGAACGATGTCGAAACGCTCACGATTCGTGACTACAACATCATTCCAACGCAACGAGGCGGTGGACAACTCGATCGCGATTTTGATGCTACCGTTTCATACTCCACGAAGGACAATAAGTGGAACGCAGATTCGATTACTGTTTACACAGAGGCTGGTGACGTTCCACGGACTCTTACAGCTGACGAACAAATCAACACTGCAAAGCTGAACGAGATCAAAAATGCGCTTGATAGTTTGAAGATTGTTGATGTCGTTCGAAAGCCACAGGGGCTTGCCGCCAACCTCAAAGCGGACAAGCAACTGCTAGACGACAACGAAAAGATTCTATCGCTCTATAACATGGGCTTCGTTCCAGTTCAAACAGAATCGGGTGGGCTCGATTTGCTTTCTTCCAGTGGTGAGTTGGCGGTAACACTCAAGGACGGCGTGCAGTACTTGCTTCGTTTTGGAAAGGCTGCTGAGAACGTCGATATGGGTACCGGTGACAAAGCCGCAGATGCGACTGTTGCTTTGAATCGCTCCCTCTTCGTTACTGCCAGACTTGACGAAAGCAAATACCCTGAACCTGTTTTGAAAACGCTTCCGACAACGATCGCTGAACTAGATGCTATCGAAGCCTCTGCCAAGGCAACCGAGTCGCCTGCAACGAGCGATGTTCCGGATATGAAGGACGTCGAGTTCGCTCCGGCAAAACCAGAAACCGCAACTCCTGCCGATACCCCGAAGACGGAGGCTGCAAAACAAGAAGCAGCGACTCCGACGGATGCCATCAAAGCCGAGACAACTGAGATTCCGAAGGTCGAATCACCCAAGTTAGAGACGCCGACTGATGCACCAGCTGCGGCTCCAACCGAAACGCCCGCTACACCTTCTCCTGCCGAGAAATCACCAGCCGGGGATCAGTCGAATTCCAATGCGACTCTTCCAAAAGTACGATTCGTTGCCTTGCAGGAAGAAGCCGCGAAAACGCCTGCGGTTGCCGAAGCTGCAAAAGAAGCCGTCAAGGAAATGGCGAAAGAAGCACCTGCTGAGGCTGCTGCCCCAGCGCAGCCTTCGGAAACTGCTCCACCGTCGGCACCTGAAGTAAAGCCAGACGTAAAAGCCGATGCGAAAGCAGAAGCCCAGACAGAAGCAAAGCCAGAGATGAAGGCCGAGTCTGCTCCAGCACCCGCCGCGACTACTGCAGAAACTGAACAAGAGGCGAAGGAACGATTGGAAGCAGCACGCGAAAAAATCAATAAGGAAAATCAGCGTTTAATCGACGAACGCAAAGACAAGATCGAAGCAGCTAAGAAGAAGGCGGCAGAGCTCAACGCGAGGTTCGCCGAGTGGTACTACGAAATCAGCGACGCGGATTACAAGCGATTGCGAATCAAGCTAGATGAGCTGATTGAAAAGAAAGGTAATGCAAGTAGCCCAGCGGATAACGCCGGTGCTGCCCCAGGCTTCGGCGGAGGATTGCCTTTTAACTTCCCAGGTAACTAAAACTCTATCGCAACTTTAATGGGTCAGGTCTGAATGGCACTGTCGCGATTCGGCGAAGGGTCACGCACAAATCAGCGGGATCACAAACCGGATCGATCGGATTTGGACTTGCTTGCCATATGTCAACTGATTGCACTTCGACCAACTGGCAAGAAAGCCCGATTCATAGCCAGTAAATTTTCTACCAGCATTCTGCCAGCTAATTACGCGAATGAGCGCGGATAAATGCGGACAAGACTTGGTTTCAGACTTGTCCTCGATCCCCGGTCACATTCGCGTAGATCCGCGTTATTCGCGGGTGTTCTGTAAGTCGTAGTTGGGACACGGAAGGCACGGACGACACGGATTTTAATGTGATTGTCTGTGACCTCTGAGGAGCACAAACCGACCCCACTCCCCGTTTCAAAAGTCTTCTCCGTGTCCAATACCAATCACACAAAAGAGAAATCTGCAAACCGGGAAACTCATAAACCGGATCGATCGGACTTTTGCAAATACCTGTTTGGTCAGGATATTCAGCTTTGATAGTTGATGATAGAAGCGTAGTTAGGCCATGACACCAAGTTTGATGGAAACGTAACTCGTGCGCTGATCAGCTGGGGACAGCTGATCTACATTGTAGAACTGCTGTCCCAGCAGTTCCCCGAGGCGTTTACGCCGAGCCCGGGTAACTTTAAGGAGTCAGGTTTCAATGTAGCTGCCGTGGGCTATGGCATCGGCGATGCTTCCGGCGTAGATGCTTCTTCCGCCATCGACTGGGAGGCAAACGCCCGTTAGGAATTCATGCTCGGCAAGGAACAGAGCTGCTCGGGCGACGTGATCGGCGGTCCCTTCACGACGCAGAAGGCACTGCTTCAAGATTGCCTCTTGAGTTGCTTCGGAAACTCCTTCTACGAGTTTCACTGGTCCCGGTAGAACCGAGTTGACTCGAACGTTTGGTGATCGTTCGCCAAGTTCAACTGCGAAAGCACGGGTCAGAGTTGGGATGCTTCCCTTGCTTGCGAAGTACGCTGCGAAATCACGATAAGGTCTTGCAACGGCCCAATCGCCGACCAAGACAATCGAACCGCCCGTGGCTTGTTTGCTCATCGCCAGTCCCGCGTGTTGGGCACATAAAAAAGTACCGAGCGTATTCGAAGTAAACTGCTCTTGAACCAGCTTTGCGGTCGTCGACTCTAGTGGTTGCGGCTCCCACACGGCGGCGGCATGAACTAACACATCCAATCGTCCAAAGCCTTCATAAATTTGCTCAATCCATTCCTTCACGCGAGTTTCATCTTCGATTGGTCCGTGGACCATCATCGTTTCAACTCCCACAGCGTTCCAGGCCTCGACGAGTTGCTTGCCTTCACTAAGCGAGCGGTTTGCATGGATGACAATTCGATATCCGCGCATTGCAAACCGACGAGCCACCGCGCGGCCTACTCGGTCTGCGGCACTACCAGTAACCCAAGCTACGGGCGATTCTGTTCCAAAGAGAATTTGCAATTGATGTTTGGACTCCGAAGATCGGTAGTCGTTAATGTCTTGAAGCGAATCAAAAATCCAAGGTTGCTTGGACATAAACGTTTGCTGCTTTCTTAATTATCTCAGTGTCTCTTTGAGAGTTTTCGGGGAACATGAATGGGGCTATTCTAACGACTGGCGAGCGAGCCGATCGTCCGTCTGGAGTGAACCGAAATTCAACTTCGACCTCAACGCGAATTGGTTTGAAATGTGCGAACGTTCGCGTTCCGAAGAATCAAGTGGTCCGGAGAACAAATGTAGACATCAGTGACCCTCACATGGGCTTGATCAGTCCTGAGCCGATGGCGCTAGCCACGGGTGTTGACTCTGCCACGATTTACCAGATAAGCACGTCGGCAGGAGTCTTCCGGTATAAACCATAAAGTCTAGCTCCCCTCGCCCCGGTAATCCGGGGAGAGGGGTCGGGGGTGAGGGGCTTCAGCATACAATAAGGACATTGCGTTTCGAGATCATTTACCCCCTCATCCCCAGCCCTTCTCCCCCGGAGTACCGGGGGAGAAGGGAGCAGAAATTTGTTATGCCAAAACAGACTTTCTGATGTGCTTAGCACCCGAGGCTAGCGCGTACGGCTCAGGAAAAAAAATTCATTTTCACCATGCCGCTCCCGCTCTATTGCCCGATGTTCTCTACTGTTTGCCCATCATTTCGTGCAGCCAGATTTCGGAAGGTTTGTATTTCGACATTGGTTGAGATGAACTGAGTCGAACCATCCATCAGTACAAAGTAACAGCCGCCGATGTGGGCACTCCAAAAGCCTCCGGGGCTGCCGGTGGGCGCATTCGGGCCGCCAGTTCGAACGTGAACAGTGGTCGCAGTAATCGGAGGACGGCTGGTTGCCCCGAATACTTGGTTCCGCTGCGAAGCAATCGCTGGTGAGAATACTGTTCGAGCATTGGGGATCACGCCAGCCCATCCGACGGGACAAAACATGCTCGAGCGTTCCCCGATTCCAATCGTCGCGGACGTTCCGTCGGTGATCGCTGAAAAAGTGACCGGCTCGTTGCGATGAAACATTCCATTGAATGGCTGCTCTTCGTACATAGCGGTGTAACTCGGCGCGTCCGCCGGATTTCCGCCGCCCAGGCAACTTACATAGCTGATGGCCGCTAAGTCGCTGATTCCAATCGTCTTGGGAAAGGCTTCGACTGGAATTAGCCATGCATCGCTAGGGCATCGATAGACCGAAATTTTTGAACTTCGAGCCGCTCGATTGACTGGGTCGGTAATCGGCCGACCAAAGTCGATCTTGCGGTGGATTTCTGCTTGTTCAATAAACGGCAAGATCATCGCATAGGAGCTCCAGCCAGGACCAATCTCAGGTATCCCATCGTTTCCTACGCCGGACCAAACGCCAGTGACTTGCGAGATAAAGCCGGGCGGGAAGGTCTTGTAAGTCAGCTCGTAATTGTGGAGCGCGATCCCCATTTGACGAAGGTGGCTGGAGCACTGCATCCGTCGAGCGGCTTCGCGAGCCTGTTGAATCGCCGGCAGTAGCAGCCCCGCCAAGATTCCAATTATCGCGATCACCACTAGCAGTTCGACGAGCGTGAACCCATCACGGCGCGAGCGTTTAGTTCCAAAACCGAGAGGATTTCGTGTTGAGTTGGTCATGACGGGCCACCTGGGGATTTTAGTGCTACTGAGACTCAGTCTCATGATTCTATCGATGCGGTTTGTTTTTACAACTGCTCGTGTGAAAAATGTTTTGCGGGTCAGTTTTGGGGCCCCGAACCGGCGGGAGTTCTTCGCGAACATTAGTTGGACTCGCCACTATGAACATGACAAACAATCGCAACTCTTCTGGAGTGCAGCCTTTAGGCGCTGAGCACCTTGGATGTTCGAACGGCGGCTAAAGCCTGGACTCTAACGCCAAGTGGCGATGTTCAATTAGATTCGGTAACGAAGTTCAGACGCGAAATTCATATTCTTTTGGAAGCTTTTAAAAGAAGCTCGCGACATTCATAGGGTCGAATGGATTTCAAGGCATCACATGCCTTCCGCTTCTACTAAAACTGTTAACTACTTCAGCAGCCGCCAAGCATCAAAGACTATCTTGCATAGAGATCTGGCATTTCTGAATTTTCGTACTCGTACTCAGGCGCAAGCCGGTACTCGTACTCGACCGGCTTGCAGTCGGGCACTGGTACTGGAACGAGCACGAGTCCGAGTACGAATAGACAGGGATTACGAACAGAAACTTCGGTCTGGTGGCGGTGATTCGTGATGAGTGTCCCTTATTCGGGCAACTTTTCTGGCTATACTGCTACGCTATTGATCGTTTCCGGTCCGTTGACGGCCAGCGTCATCACGTATCGTTCATCGCTTTTTGAGTATTTCGCTAAACACATGACAGACAACGCCGCATCGAAATCGTCTGGTACACCCAACCAAGCCAACGTTTCCATTTCGCACGTGATGAATGAAACGCGATTGTTTCACCCGACGGACGACTTCCGATCAAAAGCGCATGTCGGTTCGATAGATGCTTATGAGAGCCTCTATGCCGAGTCGATTTCCGACACGGAAGCGTTTTGGGCTCGTCAGGCCAACGAGCATTTGCATTGGTTCAAGCCCTTTACGAAAACGTTGACTTGGGACGAGCCTTTCGCAAAGTGGTTCGAAGATGGGACCACGAACGCATCTTACAATTGCTTGGACGCTAACATCGAGGCGGGACTTGGTGAGAAAGTCGCCATTCACTTTGAAGGCGAACCCGGTGACACGCGGACGCTAACGTATCGCGACTTGCATCGCGAAGTATGCCGCTTTGCTAACGGGCTCAAGAAGCTTGGTATCGTCGCAGGAGATGTTGTGAGCATCTACATGCCGATGATTCCCGAGTTGCCCATCGCGATGTTGGCTTGTGCCCGCATTGGTGCTGTTCATTCCGTTATCTTCGGTGGCTTCAGTGCAGAAGCGATCGCAGATCGAAATCATGATGCTCAAGCCAAGCTTCAGATTACGACCGATGGTGGCTATCGTCGCGGCAAGGTGCTCAAGCTCAAAGAGACTGTCGATGAAGCCCTAGAAAAATGTCCGACAGTCAAACACTGTGTCGTCTTTCGAAGGACAGGTTCGGAAGTAGCGATGAAGCCCGAGCGTGATGTATGGTGGCATGATCTTATTGCAGATGTGAGCGACGATTGCCCGGCGGCTGAACTCCCAGCCGAAAGCCCGCTATTCATTCTGTACACCAGCGGATCGACGGGGAAACCCAAAGGCATTCTTCATACCACGGCTGGATACAACCTTTATGCCAAGCGTACCTTTCAGTGGGTCTTTGACCACAAAGCGGACGACATCTTCTGGTGTACGGCTGATTGCGGATGGATCACTGGGCATAGCTACGTTGTCTACGGTCCGATGTCAGCGGGTGCCACGCAAATCATTTACGAAGGAGCACCTAATTGGCCCGCAGAAAATCGATTCTGGGACATCGTTGAAAAGTACAAAGTCACCGCACTTTACACAGCCCCGACCGCCATCCGCGCCTTTATCAAGTGGGGTGATCATCACGTCGATCAGCATGACTTGTCGAGCTTACGATTACTAGGCAGCGTCGGCGAAGGGATCAATCCAGAGGCTTGGATGTGGTACCACCATAAAATCGGCAATGCGAATTGCCCGATCGTAGATACATGGTGGCAAACAGAAACCGGTGGAATCATGATGTCGCCGCTACCGGGAGCAATCGCCACCAAGCCAGGCTCTTGTACCAAGCCGCTACCTGGAATCGTGCCTCGAATTTTAGATGACTCGATTGATCACGTTGGCGTCGATGAAGGTGGCATGCTATGCATTGAAAAGCCTTGGCCAGGAATGTTGCGAGGCATTTGGCGAGACGAAAAGAGATTCAAGGAGCAGTACTGGTCGAAAGTTCCGGGCATGTATCTAACTGGCGATAATGCTCGTTGCGATTCGGATGGTTACTTCTGGATCATGGGACGAATCGACGACGTCATCAATGTTTCTGGTCACCGCTTGAGCACGATCGAAGTGGAGAGCGCACTGGTTTCTCATCCAGCAGTAGCCGAAGCAGCCGCAGTGGGGCGTCCTGACTCGTTGAAAGGTCAAGCGATCGCAGTCTTTGTTACCTTGAAGGACGGCGTTGCGGGCGAATCGTTGCGAGATGAACTGCGTAAGCACGTGCGAAAAGAAATCGGAGCACTCGCGCAGCCCGACGACATCCGTTTCACTTCATCGTTACCAAAGACACGCAGCGGCAAAATCATGCGACGTCTCCTTCGAGACATTGCGGCTGGAAAAGAAAACGTGGGTGATACTACAACCCTCGAAGACTATTCGATTCTCGCTAAGCTCCGTTCGGACGACGAATCTTAGGCACGTCGGCAGGAGTAATCTGGTATAAACCTAAAGTCTACCTCCCCTCGCCCCGGTAATCCGGGGAGAGGGGGCGGGAGTGAGGGGCTTCAGCAGACTATAAGGAAACTGTGTCTCGGGATCATCTACCCCCCTCATCCCCAGCCCTTCTCCCCCGGAGTACCGGGGGAGAAGGGAGCAGAGATTTGTTATGCCGAAACACTCTTTCCGATGTGCCTCAGTACTTCGTCGAAAAATTATTTTGGAGTAGCGGAATTCGTGAGAATTCCGAAATCGCCATAAGAAAGGCAAAACGGAAGAATGGCGAAATAGACGAATAGCAAAGCGGAAATGAGCAGATGTATTACGACATCTGCTACGAGTCACAATGTCGTTTTTTATTGCCTCGCTACTTGCTCATCTTTTTTGCGTAGGCTGCGACTTCTTTTGCAGCCTTGGTTTGAGTGCCAGGAGTATCCAAGAATCCTAAGTCCTTGAACCAATCAACGAATCGATCTTGCCACGAACCGAATGGTATTCCCTCGCGTGGACTGATCGCTCCACCATGCCCGCCGCGGCCGTAGATATGCATTTCCAAGTTGGGCACACCTGCCTTGAGCATCGGCGAAAAGTACTCGTCAGCCCAAACGGCATGGACCTTATCGCCAGAGCCGGCACAGACAATAAAGCTTGGTGGAACGTTGGTTGGGATAGGGGTATCAGGAGCTTTTGTAAATGGCGTTGGGCCAGGATACACAAGTCCTACGAAGTCGGGACGAGGAGAAATCTTTGCGAGCGTGTCCTTTGGGGATTGGTTGTTCTTTTGAAATTCGTCGAAGAACAGAGCGGCCGGTGCGGCTAGTTCTGCCCCGGCGGAGAATCCAAGCACACCTATTCGGTTCGGATCGAGGTTCCACTTTTCAGCATTGGCCCGCACGATTCGTATCGCTTGAAACGTATCATTCACTGCGTCTCTCGTCGGCTCGTAACCGTCGACTCGCAATCGATTTCGAAGCACGATTGTGGAGACGCCAAGCTTGGCAAAAAAAGGCACAATGTCATATCCCTCGGGGCCAACCCAAAGAATCTTGTGTCCGCCTCCGGGAGCCACGATTACTGCTGCACCGTTTTGTGCTCGATCGGGTGCAAGGTGCACTTCGATGGATGGATTGTGAATGTTGAGAGTGTTCAGGAGCTTCGTCGAGCTCTTGCCCGCCGTGTTGTATCGTTCGGCTTCGTGGATTCGATCTTTGTTCAGCTTTTCCGAATCCGGAGCGTAAAGAGCCATGACGATTCCTCCACTGATGGTTGGTTCTGGAAGGAAAGGGCCATCGGAGGGCTTCCGAGTGGAATCGGTTTCTTGGGCCAAGCAAACGCCGACAAGAAACGTCAGGAAGAAGGAGAGGATTTTCATAGGCGATGCGAGCCTTCGTTGGTGGAGGTGGGGATAGCAAAATCGCTTGGCTAGATGGACTTCGATTGTAGTCGAAAATGCGAAGCTGCTGGAAGTATCGCATAGCCACCATCAGCTCGGGCTTAGAATTCATACGACCGTAACAACTTGCCTGAGCCCGTTCTTTTCTCAGCGGTAATTTCGAGGTTTATCGATGGGGTGTCTAACTCCGTGAGCTACGTTTCACGCGGCTCGTCGGTGTTTTGATTTGTGGTGATGAAAACTGAGCCGATGGCGCTAGCCTCGCGTGTTGACTGGACTACAGTTTGCCCGATTGCACCCGAGGCTAGCGCCTACGGCTCAGAATGAATATCGTTTTCACCAGCCTATCACGTCGGCGTGTTTTTCGAAGCGTGTTGAAGACGACGATTGTTCCAGTCTAGATTTGCAGCCTCTCGATGGTCGGTTTGATTTTCAAATGAGCGTACGACGCAAGACAAAACAATCTACTATCAGCGTTGTGCTGCCGCTTCTCAATGAAGCAGCCGTATTACCGAGGCTGTTATCCGAGTTGAAGCACATTCTTGCCTCGGTTGGATGCAAGTGGAACATCGTTCTCGTGAATGATGGATCCACGGACGGGAGTGCCGAGCTGCTTGATGCGATGGCGTTTGGTGACAAGCGGCTCAAGGTGATACATCTTTCGCGAAACTTTGGCCAGCAAGCGGCAGTACAAGCTGGTTTGATTCATGCCAAAGGCGACGCAGTGATCTTGATGGATAGCGACGGTCAAGATGACCCGGCGGCGATTCCTGAGATGATTCGAAGATGGGCGTACGGGGATGATGTCGTTTATGCAGTACGATTTGGACGCAAAGAAAACATCTTCAAGCGAGTG
>JAIYDQ010000303.1 GCA_027487375.1 Planctomycetaceae bacterium | reverse complement strand
GGGGTAGCTCGCCCATGTATTCGAACTATTCTTGTCCCAGTAACCGGGGTGCAAAAAGTGCGCTCCGTCAATGTTTTTCCTGGGAATCACCGCTTTTCATCATGGCAAACTTTCGCAACATCTACACATCGCTCATGCTTGTCATTGCACGATCAACTGAGAAGGAATTGGCCCGCCAAATCAGTTACCTGAAAGCAAAGAACCAGATCCTTCGCAGCCGGCTTCCCGACAAGATCAGTTTAACTGAGCGAGAGAAGAATCGCTTGGTTCGATTTGCCAAAAAACTTGGATCAGCATTGAATGAGCTTGCAACTATTGTCCATCCTGGAACGATTCGTCGATGGATTCGGGAATCTCGGTCCAAAAAAGCTTCACGCTCAAAAGCAACGCTGGGGCGGCCTCGCACGGCTCAAGACATCGAGAAACTGATCCTTAAATTGGCGAAGGAGACGGGCTGGGGATATTGCAGGATTCTCGGCGAATTAAAGAAACTGGGAATTGAATCGGTCACTCGCAACACTGTGAAAAACATCCTTAAGCGGAATGGATTTGAGACAGGCCCAAAGCGAGGTCCAGGAACATGGGACGAATTCCTCAAGCGACACGCGGCATCTATGTGGCAGTGTGACTTCTTCTCGAAGAAAATCGTATCCAAGACGGGACTTCGTGACATCTTCGTTCTTGTCTTTCTTCACGTTAAATCGCGTCAAGTCTATATTTCACCATCCACCTATAAGCCCGATGAGTCTTGGATGATTCAGCAAGCAGATGCATTTGAAAGATTCGTGAAGGATCAGAACCTAAAATGTAAGATCGTTATGCATGACAACGATGGAAAATACTCGAAGCCCTTCTTAGCTAAACTCAAGTCTTTGAAAATGAAGCCGCATCGCACCGCGCTTCGATCACCCAATACGGTCGCCTTTGTTGAACGATTTATCCAAAGTATCGGCCAAGAATGCTTGGACCATTTTGTTGTCTTCGGACATAAACATATGGATGTGCTCTGCTCGCAGTACAGAGATCATTATCATGCCGAAAGACCTCACCAAGGTTTAGATAACCAATTAATTGAAAGAGGTTTGCGACCGAAGAAGCGAATGACATCAGCCAAGTCACGAACTGGACCGAATACTATTCGCTTGGGTGACATCCGTTGCCACGAACGACTCGGTGGGTTGCTCAAGAGTTACTCACGGAAGGTGGCGTAGCGTACACGCTCAATTCATCGACCTTGAACTCGAAGAGTTATTTTTTGATGCCGAAACTCTGTGATTAATTATCTACCGTTTTTCTGATGAAGAACCAGAATCTGATGTGTTCTGTGCAGTCCCACTAGCATCATGGATTAACGTGGTTTATTTGTCATCAAAAATCGAAATTATCGGCACATACTCTTTGCACAGGGCGCCAAGCGAACGATAGGTGCATTGGCCAAATGGATCGAGGTGAGTCAAAAATGGCGTCCAATTCGTCCGAATGAGATAAGCCGCTACTCACGAACCAGCCTAAGCCTTGTCCCGTCGGCAAGCAATGGTGCTTCGTTGAAGTGATGCTAGAAATCATCGGTGGAAAGTGGATACGTATTCGACCGCCAAGTCATGTTTGCAAATTCGAAGCCATCATTTGAACTGGGCGATACATCGATCTTCACGGTCGGCTTTCGCTATTAAATTAATGCTGCTGTTCCTGAGGTCAGATTTGATATGCGAACGTAATCTCCAGTTCGATCGTGATCTTATGAGGCAGTTGTGTCGGTGCATAAGCGGTGCGTGAGTGCTTACCACGTTCTCCGAGAACGTGGTTAAACAACCGCGATGCACCGTTGAGCACATCGGGTTGGTCAAAAAAATCAGGAGCAGAGCAAACGTGACCGGCAACATGCGCCAGTCCGATGAGACGTTCGAAGCCATCTAAAGCCTGATAAATACGTGTCAACGCATTGAGAGCAGCGCGTTCCGCTGCTTTTTGTCCTTGTTCCAACGTGAGATCTCTCCCAACTTGTCCCTGAAATGAACCATCATACCCCGATGTTTGAGCCGCCAAGAAACCGATACCGTTGAGCAAGCGATAGGGCGCATAGTCGCCGGCAGGGGGCGGTGGATCTTGTGGCAATGCCATCCCCAGCTCCGCGAGTCTCTGGATAGCTTCGATCGTAAATGTTTGAATCATGATATTTACCATCTCCCTGCATGTGCGCCGCCGTCGACATGCAATACTTCGCCGGTTGTAAAAGAAGCATGCTCCAAATAAAGTACGGCATCAACGACCTCTTCAACTGATCCGAGGCGGTGAATGGGGTGCAGCCCCTTCAAATAGTCATGGTTCTCTGGCTTGTGCATGGGGGTGTCGATAATTCCTGCGCCGACAGCGTTGAATCGAATGCCCGAATCTGCGTACTCAATCGCCAAGCTCTTGGTCGCTGCGTTGATCGCACCTTTGCTAAAATAGGTTCCAAACGCATTCAAGCCACGAATCGGTTGGACCGCGAGTGTAGTGGAGATAGTTACAACATGGCCAGATTGTTGTTTCAGCATGTGACGGACAGCTGGTTGGGTGACATAGAAAAATCCATCCGCGTTTGTGCCCATAATCGACCGGTATTGCTCTTCCGAATACTCGTGAAAGTTGCCGGGGACAAAGATGCCCGCATTATTAACTAACAGATCAATGCGCCCAGTGTTCTCAATTGCGACTTTACTCAGTTCTTCGCCTAGCGATTTGTTCCCGACATCCCCATCCACTAAAAAACAGTGCTCGCTTGATTGCAAAGTATTCGATTGAGTAAGCGTGCGTGCATTGGCAACGACGGAGTAGCCATTAGCCAACAACGTCTTTACAAGCCCAAGGCCGATGCCACTGGACGTGCCCGTAACGATGGCGGTTTTCTGATTCATATGATCTCCTAATGAGTGACAAGAGGTTCGAGATGGTTTTGTGAAACTACTTAAACCGTATTTCAAGAATTCCCGTAGTACAAGTACGCACCTTTTGGTAACTTTTGGGGTATGCGAGAAAAGAAAGCCAATCTGTTCAATCCCAATTGTCCATCACGCGATGTATTGGAGCTCATCGGTGGTAAATGGAGTATGCTCATCTTGTGCATACTCTACGACAACACGACGCGCACTGGTGAGATCAAGCGGATGGTCGGCGGCATTTCACAAAAGATGCTGACGCAAACACTACGAGCAATGGAGTACAACGGATTGGTCAAGCGGACGAGTTATCCTGAAGTACCGCCTCGAGTTGAATACGAACTCACAGAGCTTGGACGCTCGCTTGGAGAATTGGTTGTAATGATGGAGCACTGGATAGTTCAAAACCATCCGGCGATTTTGAAAGCGAGAAAAAAGCACGAATGATTTGCTTTCTCCGAAGCAACGAAATTTGATCGCAGCCGAATTCAATGAGGTGCTTGATTCACAATATCATTGCAGAATTGAATGATCGTATCGTCGTCACCTTGGGCTCTATTGGCCAAAGATGGCGAGTTCCATAGGTAGATGCAAAAGTTTCGAGATTTGAAAAAGTCGGCCATTTTGTCGCTAATGAAGGCGAAGAGTTGTTGGCACCTGAGCTTGAGAAATTCTTTCAAAAGGCACGCTATCGGCGTTAATCGCCCAAAGCTTTCTCCGTTCAAATGACTGCGGCAAACCGTTCAAACGGTGCTGCCTCCATTCGGGTTGCTATTAAGGCCTGTGGAGGTGCGTCCCGACGTGCCCCATAAAAGTTGGTGAAAATTCTTGAGAGCCCGTTGCCCCTAAGGGGCTGCGACGATATAGTTAAGGAGTCCTAACTAAAGACATTCGGGAATCATATATGAATCCACTTGAAGAATCCGATCTACCGCTTGAAAGAAAACTTGCTGATGCGTTGGCAAGGATTTCTGTGGCTATGCGAGCGGGCAACTGGGATTGGTTTGGAAAGGAAGGACTCAGTCCAACGCAGGGCCAAATCCTGTTGTTACTCAAGAGCCGGCAGGCTCCGATGCGATTGTCCGAGGTGGCGAGTGAACTGGCAGTGACCCCAGCAACTGTCAGCGATTCCGTCGCAACGTTGGCAGAGAAGGAACTGATTCAGAAGGAGAAGGCTTTCGACGATGGACGTGCCTTGGCATTGAAGCTTGCGTCGAAAGGCAAGAAATTGTTGAGTTTATATGAAAAAGAACAGACGGTGATTCAGTTGGTCGTATCGCGATTACCTAAGCCAGATCAAATTGCCCTTTATCGGTCGCTTCTTCGTATTATTCGAGAGCTACAGGTCACAGGCAAGATTCCGATTGCCCGCATGTGTGTGACTTGTCGCTATTTTCGTCCCAATGTTCATAAGAATTCTGAGCAGCCTCATCATTGCGCTTTGGTCAATGCTCCACTGGGCGATCGTACCTTACGCAATGACTGCCCCGAACACGATGCTGCCGATGAGCATCTAGCAGAACAGAATTGGCGAGCGTTCATTAGCAGCTAAAAATTTTTAGCCAAACAAATACTTAGGACTCCTAAACAGAAGCATAAACAACCTTCGTGCCCCTGGCCAAGGCAAGAAGTTAACTTGAGGCCAGTTAGTACCACTTTCCTTATGGAGAATGACAATGTCGAAAGCAGTTTTTTATCACGCCGGTTGCCCAGTTTGTGTCGAAGCCGAACAGCAAGTTGCTGCATCGATCGACCCAGTCAAGTACAAGGTCGAAATTGTTCATCTAGGTGAGCAAGCCAGTCGCTTGACTGAAGCCGAATCGGCGGGCGTTAAGTCGGTGCCAGCCCTGGTGTTGGATGGCAATGTGTTCCATATCAACTATGGCGCCGACCTTTCTGCGCTGAAAGCCTAATCGAATGGCGTCAACGCAAGACTCAGTACGAGCCTGTCTTAGTCACGGGTGACGAGCGAAATTGCCGTCACCCGGCTGGCTATGCCGGGAATAAACCCGTGATCCTCATCGCCTTTGATCTCACTTTTACTTTTCCTGCCCTCGTCTATTCACCTGTGCCCCTCTTTTTAGAGAAAAAAATGAAAGTTGATATTTACGACACCTACGCTCGTGCACTCGATGGAAGCGTAGTGCACTTCGACGTTGTTGTGCCGAACGGTACCCAGCAACAGAAAGCCTTCGAATTCGCCCGCCGGTGGCTCGATCAAATTGGCCAAGCAGACAGCGTATTAGAGCAATCTCGCTGCAATTATTGCCATTCCGAGATCGCCAGCGAAACAGTGATCGACGAGATCACTCGTTCCGGTCTTTACATCATCGAAATGGAAGGCTGTCCCTCGAAAGTGCGCTGACGTCAGTTGGACATTGGCATAGCCGACCTTTCGGCATCAGAACAGCAATTCAATCCTCAAACACATAAGGAAGAACTCATGAAGTCACTTAAAATCGTAGCTATCCTAAGTATTCTGCTTGGCGGAATCGTAGTTGCGTCGATCGGACTTGTTGTGGCCGATGACAAGCCTTCAAAACCCTCTGTTGTATCTGCTAAGGACGCATCGATCGAGCGAACCCGTAAGCAGGTAAAGATGCTGGACGACATCTACAAAGGTAGTATCGTTCTGGTAACTAAGAACTATGTGAACAGCGAAAACGACCTGCCTGCTGGTACGGCATTCAAACAGATTTTTGCGATCGCTAAGGAGAAGGGTTGGCACGACGTTCGACTTGTCGATGCAACAGACAATCCAATTGAGCCGGAAAACGCGCCTCGCGACGGATTCGAGAAACGTGCTATCGAAGCACTGAGGGCAGGCAAGACGTTTGTCGATGAGATCGTCGAGAATAAATCAGGCAGCTACTTAGAAGTCGCCACGCCAATTCCGGTCGTCATGGACAAGTGCATCATGTGCCACGAACACTATCGAAACGTTGCGGCAGGCGTACCAATCGGTGCACTTGTTTACAGCGTACCTTTGCTAGAGTAAGTCTTGTGCAGTTGAACAGTTTGTCTCTTTGGCCAGAGCTGATTTCCCTAACACAGAAAGCCAAAATCTACATGATCGCCTTGATTCAATCCATTCAAGTTGGACGAACGCGCGTCTATCGAGTCGACGATGGTACGACTTGGGAATCAGCCATCGAGAAATCAAGTGTTGCTGGACCGGTTGCAGTCCACTGCGAAGGTCTCGCAGGCGACGAACAAACCGATCGAATCCATCATGGCGGACCCGACAAAGCGATTCTCGCATACAGCAGCGAACATTTCGCCGCTTGGCGTCAAGAATTTCCAGACTGGTCTGTTGTTGGCGGAACATTCGGCGAGAACTTCACCGTGGATGGTCTCACGGAGTCTTCAGTATGCATCGGAGATGTGTACCGAGTCGGAACTTGTCGATTGCAAGTTTCGCAGCCTCGTCAACCCTGTTGGAAGTTGTCGAAGAAGTGGGACCTGCCGAAACTTGCCGTGATCGTGCAGCAGACAGGTCGCACTGGATGGTATTTACGCGTCATTGAGACTGGACTAGTTCAAGCGGGTGATCAGCTAACACTGATTGACCGACCTCACCCGAGCGTCAGCGTTGCCCAAGCCCATCAAGTAATGCACGCCAAGCCGCGCAGCAACGAAAACGACCTCAAGCTATCGCAATGCGATTCCTTATCAAAGTCATGGCGCGAACAGCTCGAACGTCGCGCGATAAAGAAAGAAAATAAATCTGAGTCAGCGAGACTGTTTGGCTCAGGTATCCAAATCCCAAATCACAAACCTTAAGGTAGCCTTTCATGAATGCGGACGTTTACAAACCCATCGACTGTGACTATTACGACACGCTGGAAGTGCTTGCGATGCGGCGTAAGGAATGTGTCATCGAGTACATCGACGAGCGTCAGCAACCGCAGACTATAAAAAATGTGATCGTAGACGTGTTTACGAACGGTGCAGAAGAGTTCATCCGATTGGAATCTGGACAATTGATCCGCCTCGATCATCTTTTGGTCGTTGACCAACGTCCCGCCCCAAACATTAAACAGGTCATCACTATGCAACACGACCTTAAGATGTGCAGAGAAAAGCAGATCGCTCAGGGGGTCTCGGCTGGGCACTCCGGCAGTGTCGGCTTCACTGGATGTCGTGGCGGCGTTCGATCGGGCCTTAAGCGCGGAGGAAATGGCAAAGCTAGCGGCGAGTAGGAATTGAAGAGGTCCGGATGCTGAAGGGACAAACTCTTTCTTCACGTGCCTTGTCTTGCCCTGTCTCGCGAAAGAACGACCCGCGAGATATCATGTCTCGCTTTCACGGAACGTTAGTCACAAATCAAACCATGGCACCTCGATCCCGATCATCATGCGATTTCCATTGAGTCACCGTCGTCTCTCCGTCCAGCTCCTTTTTGCCTTGTGTCTCACGATGGCTGCGATCGCCCAAGGTGAAGACTCACCACTTGAGCATTTACCAGCTAATGTAAAACAGCTCACCAACTGGGGTGAGAGGCCCGATTTTCGCAAGGACGGGCACCGCATTCTGTTTCTGTCCAAGGTCTTCGGCGATGTATACGAATATGAGATCGCCACCGGACGCATCACCCCCTGCACGGCTCACTTCAAGCATCATGGCTTCACCCGGGCGCTTTACTTAAACAATGGCGATCTGTTGCTAAGCGGCCCCGTTGCCACGTTTGATCCGATTGATAAAGAGGCACGGCAAAAGGCACGCAGCTCATCCTACCTGAGTGTTCTAGACAAGAGCTTCACCAAGCCTCCAGTGCCGCTCCATGAACACTGTGATGAAGGCCCGGCGGTGTCGCGGCATCATCTGCGAATTGCCTGGACGCATGGTCTGCAAGACCGCATCTCCACGGCAGACCTGGAATATGAAAAAGGTGCGCCAAAGCTCGTGAACAAGCGGCAGGTCCTGCAAGTGATTGATTTCCCCGAGGGCAGCCGTCCGCAACGCTGGATCGAGACCCAGAACTTTGTACCACCGCATGACAAGCAACTGACGGTGACTGCTTACGAGCTCAACGGCAGCGCCAACAGCGAGGCCTTCCTGCTAGACCTCGACAGCGGTGCTCTCACAAATCTCTCCCGCTCGCCCGATCATTATGAAGAGGTCGAGGGCATCTTTCCCGATGGCAAAAACACTCTGGTGGAGCGGGCGGAGCATTATGGCAATCACTGGCCGCTGATCGATGGTTGGAAACTGGCACTCGATGGTTCAGGTAAAGCCGAGCGTCTGACATTCTTCGCTGACTTCAAAGGCTACAAAGGCGGAGAACCGGTCGTCAGTCAGGACGGTCATTACCTCGCCTTCACGTTGGGGAAAAGCGGCATGGAGGCCGGTCAGGGTTTCGGGCTGTTCTTGATGGAGTTGAGTGGTGAACAGAAAAATTAAACGCAGAAAGATTTTGTAATTCTTCATTTTTCTTTCTCCAATTTTTCTGTCCCAAAAACACTATGAACATGCACCGACGCCATTTTCTCAAGACATCCTCCTACGCAAGCGCGGGGCTGCTTTCGGTCTCTCGAGCTATGGCTCAGGCGGCATCACCGTGGTCGGCGGATGCCTTCCACTTCGGCGCTGTCTATTTCCGTGGGCAAAACAATCCGCCGCGCGAAGATTGGGAACGCGATCATCGGATGGCAGAGGAGGATGGTCAAAGCTTGTTTCGGCATTGGGTGCCTTGGAATGTGGTCGAGGTTTCGCAGGGTAAGTTCACATGGGACGACTACGAGACGATACTCGATCTGGCAGCGCGGCACGGCATCCGCGTCGTTCTTGCGGAGATGCTCGTCGACTTTCCTGAGTGGCTCATAGCGAACCATCCCGAAGCGCGGATCGAGATGCCTTCAGGCCAGAAACGCCCGAGTGAAATGCACATCAGCAGTGTGAACGGCGGGCACCATGCCCTATGCCTGAACCACCTTGCCGTGAGCGAGGCGGCCGAGCTTTTTTTGACGGCAATGGCGAGCCGCTTTCGCGGGCATCCGGCGCTGCTCGGTTACGACATCTGGAACGAGTGCACGCAATACGTGGCCGAGCGGCTGTGCTTTTGCGTTGCGTGTCAGCAGGCCTTTCGCGGCTGGATAAAGAAGACGTATGGCAGCATCGAGGCGGTGGCACAACGCTGGCATCGGCCCAGTCTCACCGCCTTCGATCAGATCGAGTTGCCGCGTGTGCCGGCCCTCTTTCCCGACTTCCTCGATAGTATCCGATGGCGCAACGACGACGCCCAGCACTGGATGCGCTGGCGGCGCGACGTGCTCAAAAAAGCTGACTCTCACGCACAGACCATCGCACATGGTAACGCGAAGACCCACGCCGATGCCAGCGTCTGCGTGGGGGACGACTTTCGCGCGGCTGAGAACTGCGAGGTCTTCGGCTACACACACTATTTCGGCAACGGCCATTCCGCGCTGCTCTCCGGCGATCTCATTCGCGGTGCCTCGCATGGCAAGCCCTTTTGGCGTGCCGAGGCTATCGGTGGCCCGCAGTGGTTTCGCCGGAAAATTGGCGAGCCGCGTCCCGTCATGGATGAACTCGACGATCCCGTCGCGATCCGACTGGATGCTCTCATCACCATGGCCACTGGAGCCACTGCGTATATGAATCCGCGCTGGCGGTCGCTGCTCGACGGTCCACTTTTCAACGCCTTCGGTTGGTATGCGGACGATGGCAGCCGCACTGCGAAATCCGTAGAGATCAAGCAGCTCGCCGCCTGGGCCGCACAGCCTGATGTCGCTCCCCTTTGGAAAATGAAACCGGCGCGCGGTGACGTGGCGATCGTGCTTGTGGATGAAGCGCAGGACTGGTGCTATGCCATGCAGGGCGACACCGCCGCCTATGCAGGCTGTGTGCGCGGCCTTCATCGTGGTTTCACCGCAGCAGGTCTGACCTGTGATTTCATCAAGCCGACGGCCGGCATGCTGCAATCGCATCAGGTGGCTTACGTACCTTTTCCAATCGCAATGTCCGGGCAGACTCAAACCGCTCTTGTGGACTGGGTGGAATCAGGTGGACACCTCGTGCTCGAAGCCTGCGCGGGTTACTTTGACGAAGTAGCCCACAGCTTCCCGCAACAGCCGAATCGCGTACTGGGCGACCTCTTTCGCCACATCATCGAGCGAAGCAGTTTCGCGCTCGATCAGCATGAAGGCTTGAAGATCCAAACTCCAGCAGGCGAGCTTCCCTGCGCCCTCTACCGCCAAACCTTCCGTGCAATCGAAGGCATTGAAATCCTCGGTCACTTCGATGACAACAGCCCCGCCATCGTCCGGCGCAAAGTCGGCACTGGTTCCATCACCCTACTCGGTTCCAACCCCGGCTATGCCATGAACAAAGTTGCTCCTTCGTCGGCTGTGCTCCATGCGTTGCTTCAGACGAAGGGCGAAACCGAACCTATAGATGGCCAATGCATCATTCGCTACTTTGCCAACGATTCAGATCGTGCCGCTTGGGTGGTGAACCCAACGCCCAAGGACCGTGAGATCACCGTGCGGTCCCCATCCGCTCCTACAGTCCTGCGTGGCCGACTGTTGGCCTTGGAAGCTGACACTTCCACTGCAAAACTGAGCGTCCCAGCCCGAGACGCCGCCGTTTTATTGTTCAAAGCGCGATAGCGTAGGGATGTCCGACTCCGTCGCGATCTGGTGGCCCAGTCGCATGAACGACAGTCATTGCCACGGACGACTTGGAGGATTACTCAAGAGTTACTCACGCAGAGCAGCGTAGCATACACGCTCTATTGATCGACCTTGAAATCGAGGAGTCATACAGTAATGGCGATGCTCCGCGATGAATTATCTATCGCGTCTTCAGACTGACGTAATCAGAATCTGATGCGTTCACAGTGATGTTATTCGCATCATGAATCACCGTGTTTAATCTATTATCAAAGATCGAAAATCATCAGATCGCACTTTTTGCACGGGGCGCTCCCCGAGCGCAACCCTCTTTGTAACAATACTCTCTGCGCGAAAAATTCGTAAAACATTTCTAAAAAAGGACTTACGAAGTTCGAGACCCTTTTGGTCTGTTTCGCTATGAAGAGGTACGAACATTAAGTTAACACAAACTCTCTGCGTTATTGATAGCATCGTCAGCCGAACCGGACAACATGAATGTACATAATCTCGATCACACGGAGCATCATCGAGTAACTGATTAGATCGAATTTACCCCACATGACGCAATCTCGTCAGAAAACTTCAGCATGTCTTTGTACTCTGCACCTTAGAATTTCCCCAGCATTCTTAATTCGATTGTGCACGAGAGCCTATACGTTCCCCATATTTCCATATCGCTGAAACGGCGTTGTGGTTGTTTCTATCAATGAGAAAAATTGAGTCGTTATCAGCGCAGAAAATGCTACCTTTCTCTGACGAGAATATACCTCTAACCTTGATATCGCTCACTGTTGCGAGCCCGGTATGAACGTTGATATCGACGAATACTGCAAATGATTCAGGCTTTTTGTAAAAGACTCCCGATACGAAAGAACCGTCATCTGAAGAGACCAGTTGGAAAGCGGGGTAATCGAATTCGTAAGTAAATTCGCCCTTTAGAACTCCATTATCGTCCACAGTAAGCATTTTCGCTCCCTCATCAGTGCGCAGAAAAATCGGGATAACGTCGGCAAGAACTTCCGATCGCGGCAGCCACATCGGTGCATCAGACAATGATGTATTCCTCGATTGATTTGCGATCTCCAGCACGTTTTTGGTCCAACCACTTTCCAAGCTTCCGATATTCGCAATTGAAAGGGGCTTCTTTGTATTGCTTAACATTATCAGATTGTTTGTTCTACGATTGATGCACCATGTCGAGAATTTTCCGAAAGGGTCCGGCCATGACCGACTTGTTCCCATCCTTCTTCTCAGAAAATCATGATGCGTTACGGACGTATTTGATACCGTGATTCGATCCCGACCTTGGGCGTCAGCTAAAGCCATCAAGATCTCAAAGTGGTTCGGATCTATATCTCGGAACTGGTCCTGTTGTGGGGTCGTCTTTACCTCATCTGCTGAGATAATCCATTCAATCAACTCGAACGACACATGCTCGCTATCATCCTCACGTTTCAAAACGAAATGGATTCGATCCTCTGAATTCGCTGAAATCGCTTCGACTCGTGAGCGTCCGTCCGGTTCGCTATTTAGATATAAGCATCTACCATCCGTACCATCTCGATTGACCGCGATTAACTTCCAAGACAAGCTGTCACGCACGAATCTTGACTTTTCACGCGATTGCTTCACAACCAACGAAACTAACCATTGAGAATCTTTTGTGGTCGCGTAGTCAGCAACGAAGTAAGTCTGCTGTGTTGGGTCGCCACTGTTCCATTTGATTTTAGTATCGAAAACAATCTCACTTAACGATTCGCATTTGAACCGATCTTCTGCATTCACGAGCGGAACGATACCGACAATCGTGCCAATCAATATCGCACCAATGTTGACAACGTAAGAACATTTTATGAATGATTTTTGAGCAACTTGATAAGTCAATACGCTTACTACGCCTCATTCCTCAGGTGCTGACAGATAGTTTCAGCACGTTCATTAATGCAATTCCAGTATCACTCTGAACCACTGCCGTGTGCATTGGTGCACTCGCGAAGGTAACCAATTTGATAAATTCTACCCCAGCTGACGCAAACTGGTCAGAAAACTCCAGAATGTCTTTGCACACTGCCGTGAGTAGCATCTTATGCCTTGCGACAAAAATTCAGTTCAAGAAATCAGCCATTTCACTTCGAACTTTGTTTTGCACAGTGCCGGAACTTGGGCTTGCAAAAGCGACCCTGTGAAATTTAGAATGTGTAGGGACTTATGGATATCTCCCGACGAAATCAAAATATGGCGACATCTAAAAAAGATCTTGTTCTTCGACTATTCAAGGGAATGGAAGTCGTCCGCCCGCGTGACGCCGAGGCAATAGGCATTGCAGGGTCGTATCTGAATGCCCTTCTCAACAAGGGTGTTCTCGAACGACCCAGCCGAGGGCTGTATACACTTCCAAACTCAGAACCAAGCGAGTTTCGCTCTATTGTTGAGGCCTGCAAGCTTTCCCCCAATGCCACCGTATGTCTCCTAAGCGCGCTTCGAATTCACGATCTAACAACACAGTCCCCATATGAAGTCTGGCTGGCAATTGGTGAGAGGGATCGCAAGCCACAGATGGTCTATCCACCGATTCGAGTTGTTCGCTTCTCGGGTGCTTCGAGAGAATTTGGAATTGAGAAACGAAAAATCGAGGGCGTGGCGATCTCTGTTTACTCGGCAGCCAAGACGGTTGCAGATTGTTTCAAGTATCGCCATAAGATCGGACTCGACGTAGCCATTGAAGCGCTAAGAGATTGTCGCCGATCACGAAAGGCTACCATGGATGAAATTTGGCAAGCAGCAAAGGTTTGCCGTATGGCAAACGTGATGCGACCTTACTTGGAAGCAACGTCATGACCAGTAAGCAACCACGCGACATGCCTGCATCCGTCCGTGCACGGTTGATGAACATCGCTAAGCAAAACAGCGAGGCCTTCGATTTGGTGCTAGTTCGCTTTGCAATCGAACGGTTGCTCTATCGCCTATCACAATCGAAGTACCGCGATCGATTCGTGGTCAAGGGTGCGATGATGTTTCAGGTTTGGAGTAATCTCACGCATCGCCCAACTCGCGACCTGGACTTACTGGGTACTGGAGAACCTGACATCGATCATTTCGTAAATGTCTTTCGCGACCTATGTACTCAAGCGGTCGAAGACGACGGACTGATTTTTATGGCTGCGTCAGTCTCCGCCACCAAGATGAAAGAAGATGAAGAGTATGAGGGCATTCGATTGAGATTCGATGCCAAGCTTGGTTCAGCGCGCATTCCTGTCCAAGTGGATATCGGGTTCGGCGATACGATTACGCCCGAGTCTGTGCTCATCGATTTCCCGACGATACTTGAGTTGCCGGCTCCGACGCTCCAATCCTATCCGCAAGAAACGGTCGTTGCGGAGAAGTTTCAAGCCATGGTTATGTTGGGTATCGCGAATAGTCGGATGAAGGACTTCTTCGACCTTTTCACACTGTGTTCACAATTCGAATTTGAGGGAGAACTCATCTGCCGAGCCATCAAAGCAACATTTGATCGACGCAAGACAAGTATCCCTGCCTTACG
>JAIYDQ010000105.1 GCA_027487375.1 Planctomycetaceae bacterium | reverse complement strand
TTGCTCTCCGATAGATGCGTTCTGGAGCAAGCGTACTTTGGTCGAATTGAAGTTCGAGGAAACGATATTGATTGCAGATAGCTTTTCAAGCAACTGAGTAATTGCGGCGCGGCGATCTTCGATTCGTTCCTTCAACACGTTCAGCTCGGCCATATCACCTGCAATGATTGAAGCTTGCTCCTCGAGCAGGGCCGCTCGTTGGGAGAGTTCGTTTACGGTCGCCTTGTACTTGCTTTGCAGCCGCACCAGGTCGGTGGCGTATAGGCGAACGAGCTCGTTTTCTTTCTCGCGTTGTCGCTTTGCTTCTTGAGTGCCTTGTACTGTCTGCGCGGTTTCCAAGCTGGATTCAACGGACGCATAAAGGTCCTCGAGAGCTGCTTTCGTTCCGGATTGTTGCTCACGTAATGTTTCGATTTCGGTATCCAGCTTCAAAACCGACTGATGCTTTGCCCCCAAGGACTTGAGCAGATTCGACTTCCGTGCCTCGGCTTCCAACAATGCGGCTTCGATACCTTCGAGGCGTTGCTTGAAGCGTGATGCGGAACTACGTGTCTCGGCGTCCGCAAAACTCAAGTCAAAGTCGTCTGACTGCTGTTGCGTCATCTGGAAAAATTTCTTGGCATCCATCACCGCTAGACGAAACAATTCAGGCCGCGTCGATTCCTGTTCCATCGCTTGGCGAACTTGATCGACGAGAACGTTGTATTCACGCAATTCAGCAGCAGCTTCTTCGCGTTCTTCTTTGACTCTTCGAATATCATCCGAGAACGGATTGATCCATGAGCCGCGTTCGTTTTCAGCTGAGAGATTCAGTTTCTTTACGAGTTGCAGATACCTTTGGCTCGAGATGTCTTGGTCGCTTTTAAGTTGTTCTTGTACTTTCTCGAGCAGCATCACCGACTCTTTACCAGCGGTTGCGTTGTCTTCTTCTAACACGGACACGTAGGCAGAATAGATTTGCTCGAGAATCACGCGGCAATCAGCTGCAACGGGACATTGGCAAGTAATGTCGATCGAATCCGACTCACGCTCTTTGTCTGAAGGCTGGACCTTGATCATCTTCGACAAAGCGACTAACGGGAACGTTTCATCCTGAAAGGATTCGAGCTTATCAAGATTGCCGTTCTTAACCGCAGCAGAAAGAATCAGCTCGCTTGAGATAAGGTTGATCTGTTTAGGAATAGAAACGTTTCGTTGTACTGCCTCGCCATTGACGATGCTTGGAGGAGCTTCGGTCCAAATCATTAATCTTGCGGACGACGCAAATTGCGGCTTTGCCTGCGTGTAGAGCAAGTAAGCAACACCAGCTCCGATGAGCGAAAGCAAGATCACAACGAACTTTCGACGGACGATCGCTCCCCAAAAGTCAACGGAAGGCTGACTCACCTCAGGCGGCTGATCTCCATAACCGTAGCCGTTGTTTTCTGTTACTGGCGGCCCATAACCGTAACCGGGGGGCACGTCAGAATTTGCATTAGTGATAATGGACATAAACTGCTTTACTTCAAAAAATGCGACGGTTCCATGCCGGACTAATCGGCATTTTTGATTTACGGTAAAAGATTGTTGGTTAATGGAGCCAAGGATTGTACTTGGCGATGAGTACTTGGCCAACTTTGGCCATCTATCGCGTCTAACCCCATCTGCTTATTAGACGCGACAGTATGATCCGACACCAGCGTTTATTACTTAGCTTTTTCCTCGTGAAGTTTAGCCATGCTCGGCTGGTCCAATTGCTTGTACATGTCAGCAAGTTTTCGATGCGCCACCCGTGGGTCCGGTAACTGTGCAAGTATTCGCTCGTACTCGGCGATTGCCAAATCGAGTTTACCTTGCTTCATAAGGATGGTTGCAAGAGTATCTCGAAAAGAAATCACTTCAGGTGCATATTTGATCGCAGATTGCACCAATTCCATTGCGCGGTCAAGATCGGGATCTTCTGAGTGAGCCAACATCCATGCGAGATTGTTGGTGACCACAGGCAGATTTGGATTGAGCTTGTAAGATTGGTTAAGGTGGAATTCTGCTTGTTTCGAATTACGTTCGAGGAGGTAGATGCTGCTGAGGGCAAAGTGCCCAAGCGCGGGAGATTTGCCTTCGCTGACCATCGATTCGAGCATACCCCGAATCTTCTTTCCTTCTTCGGAGTCCTTTGCGCGACCGTAGAGGGTGATCATGCGGTTGTAGATTTCCAAATTGTTTACATCCAGTGCGAGCGCATTTTCGATGTATCGCATTTGGGTTGTAATGTCCTCGGGATCGCTCTGAGCAATCTTGTCGTATCGAACGATAAAGAAACTGGAAGCCTCTCGCTTCATCTTCGCGTCAGGGTGCAACCTGACACCAGTGAGTACTGTATTTTCAGCCGCTTCGATGTTGTTCATTCGGCTTTGAACCAAGGCCAGCAACAGCCGCTCCTCTCGCAAGAGCGGATCGTCACGAAGCTTTTTCGAAAAGTAATCCTCGGCAGACCTCAAAGCTCGAGACTCGCCGGGAGTATTCCCTGACCTTTGGTACAACTCGGAAAGAGCTAGGTAGATCTTGGGATCCATTTTCGCAGCGATTTCAAGATGCTTTGCCGCTTCACTTGGTTGATTAACAGTCATGAAGTAGCTGCCCCACAACTGCTCGATAGCGACGTTCGGTTCTTCGCCGCTGTGTTCAAGGTGCCAGCGCAATCGCTCCAACAGCTTTTCGTCAGGCGTTTTCCCTGCTCGTGAAGCAACCGTCATCGCTTGGATTCGATGAGCTTCAAAATAGCCCGGCGAATCATCCGGAGCCAACTCCTCAATGATGCGCGATGCTCGCTCAGATTCGCCAGTTTGGTCTAAGGCGATTGCATATCGAAATTTGGTTTCTGGATCCGGAATCTTGCCTGGCTCGAACAAGCGGTTCCCAACCACCTTTGCCTGATTAAAGTCCTTGATAGCCAAGGCAATATTCATCTGATTGCGGTAGCGATCGTTGATCTTGTTGGTTGAGATAAATGAAAAAATCGCAATTCCGATTGTGGCCAGGAAAACTAAGATCGCTGGGCAGCCCAGCAAAAATGCAGTTCGCGCTCTAGGGCCGAGGCTCGACAAACTTAATGGATAAGAGAGGATCGTGAAGAAGGCGGTCCACAACCAATACGGAATGAGTATTGGAAGAAGTAGGATCGTTTTCCACCAAGGTCTGGATGGATTTTCGTCATCCGCAACGCGTCCCCCGCCCCCTAGGGACTGAATCAACAATTCGAAAATCTCGGAAAAACCTCGCAAGAGTCCGAGTAACCAACGAAAAGGTTCGAGCAGGAAATTCATAAAACCCTAAAAACTCATTGCTAGGTGTTGCGTGAACGCGAAATCTGGAATCTGCACAGAAAGCGAGTCGGCATTTGAAAAAATCGCAGCACAAGGAACTCCTTTAAGCATATCAATCGATCTCCAAATCACCAATCAAAACTCGCGTGCCGCGTCAAAATTTCATTAAGATAGCGGCTAACCTGCACAATGCTCCCAGCTGGATTATCCGTTTCAATCCGAGAAATCCTCGCCGGCAGAATCTTCGAGTCCTCGTTGACGGATGGAAAGATTCATTACGACGTGACGCTCAGAAAGTTGCACTCGATTTTCTGCAACTTTTTATTTCCCCGAATTCCTGAACGAATCAAAGCGATTCCAACACGCTGCCAGTTGTATCCCATTTTCAAGATGCTTCGTTTCATGAAATAATAAGATTTGCGTGTCACTCTGAAATTGGGAGCAAGAAAAAGGAGCGTCTGATTGCCAATTTACGAATTTTATTGCCCACCCTGCCACACGGTGTTTAGCTTCCTTGCCAAAACCGCAAATCCTGCGATCTCTCCAAAGTGTCCACGTTGCGGCACAAAAAAAATGGATAAGCAGATCTCCCGATTTGCGATCTCGAAGGGTTTGACTGAGTCATCAAAGTCGGCTGATGATCCGTTTGCGAATGTCGACGAATCGGTGATGGAAAAGCTGATGACTGAAATGTCTGAAACGTTCGGCGAAGACGGCGAAAGCGGATCGGAAGATCCTCGCAAAATGGCCGCCATGATGAGAAAAATGTTCCAGGCGACCGGCATGGAGCCCACGGGTGCCATGCTGGAAGCGATGAAACGCATGGAGTCTGGGGAAGACCCCGACAAGATCGACGAAGAGATGGGAGACCTACTGGACTCCGAAGACCCTATGCTAGGCGGAGACACCTCCGTTAAAGGTAGGCTCAAACGGATGATGGAGCCACCCAATGTTGACCCTGGCCTTTACGATGTATAGCACGATTCAATAGCCACTGGTGAGATCGTATCCTCATGTCGAGTTTACTCGCTCACTTAAAACAAAAAGTGCTTCATCGTCAAAATCGGTTTTGCTATCGTGCCCACGTTAGCGATCTATAACTTACGAATTTTCATTGCAACTCATTGATAGGGCAGGATCCTTGAATACAACCGCCCCTAAGCCAACCTGCCAGTCGCGGATGAGTTTGCTCGTATGTGCGTTGATATTCAGCCTACAATATTCATTCCCCTATAAACTGCCGTCAGCCTCCGCGTCCGATGCCGTCGATTCTCCCGAATCGACGATCGTGTCGGCTTCTCAGTCACATCCGGGCTTCAAATGCCCCGAAGGCTTTATCCTGGAAGCAGTTGCCGATGACAAATGGGTGCACGACGCGTTCTCGATGACGACGGACTCTCGTGGCAATTTGGTCGTGTCCGGCCCGGGCTACATTCGCACACTTACCGACTTGGACTCTTCCGGACGATTCACCCGCGCGATCGATCTCAAAGCGACGATCAATCAAGGAGCTCACGGACTTTGGTGCGAGGTCGGGAGGTATTACTTCGTCGCCGATGGTGGGCTCTGGGTAGTAAACGACGCAAACGGCGATTGTGTAGCGGATGGGCCTCGCAAAAAAGTCCTCGATCTTCCCACCGGTGGCGAGCACGATGCGCATGCGATCCGTCGCGGTCCAGACGGCTGGTGGTACTTGATTGTTGGAAACTTCGCATCCACCATCGGAAAACTGAAAAACGATCCGGACTCGCCTGTTCCACAGCCTCGAGCGGGAACGCTTTGGCGCATTAGTCCCGACTTCTCAAAACGTGGCGTATGGGCACACGGTCTTCGAAACGCTTACGACTTCGACTTTCTCGCTGATGGAAGTATCGTGACATACGATAGCGACGAGGAACGTGAGCTTACTCTCCCGTGGTATCGCCAAACGAGAGTGGTTGTCCTTTCGGCGGGCTCCGATGCTGGCTGGCTCAACAGCGCATGGTCGGATCTCGCGAGCCGCAGCACCATGCCGCACACACTCTCACGACTAGGACGAGGCTCACCGACAGGGGTCAAAGTTTATGACCATACGAGCTTTCCTAAAAAGTATCACAACGCGATTTTTGTCCAGGATTGGACCTTCGGCCGTATCCTAGCAATCTACCCGCAACCTAAAGATGCTACCGATACGGACCAAGCTCCCGAACGCTTGATGGCCGAGACAGTCGTCCAGACAACTGGCAAAGTGGGTTTTGCTCCGACCGATATCACAGTCGCCCCCGATGGAAGCCTATTGATCTGTTCGGGCGGTCGAGGAACAACTGGAACACTCTATCGGCTTCGCTATGCCCAAACAGTTCCTAACGCAATTCCGAGCGACGCAAAGAATCGTAAAGACGCAGCGACAACGGTTACGGGAAGCAAAGGTTCGACTGACCCAATCGCATCTTGCCTTTCGGCACCAAGTCCTCTCGAGGCGTGGAGCCGCGCTCAGTGGGAGCCGATCTGGCGACGCGCGTCGAAGGAAGCTCGTACCAAAGCAGTCACAAGCGCAATCACTCTTCCGTCAATTAAGTCCACGCCTTCGGTAACTGCCACCCCCTCAGCCCAATCCCTTCAAAGACGAGCCATTCAATGCGAAGTTGACCTGCAAAATCGAGGTGTGCTTGCAATCGAGCAGAGAGTTTCACTCACCGAATTCCAAAAGCTGTGTTTGGCTTCAAACACGACAAATACGCTATCCACCACCTCTGCCGTGACATCCCTTCCGTCAGCCTCGACGCGTCAAACCGCATGGTGGGCTTTGGGCCATCTCCCTATACCAGCGACACAATTCAATGCTTGGCTTCAAACGCTCAATACGATTGGCTCATCACAATCGATGAAGTACTTTGATTCAAATGGCTCGGTCCCGCTTGAAGCAATCATCGGCGATCCTGTTATCCGCGCCTTTTACGAATGTATCGGACTCCATCGCGGGTCACTCCCTTCGAACGAAATTTGGGAACCCCACCGAGCCTTCAATCCAAACGGAAACACCCGTTCTGCAGAAACACAACGTACCGTTCGACAGATTCAGCTTTGGGCAGCTTCTCGCACAAACCCAAACGCTCTCACCAAAGCGACCAACAGTCAAGGCGTAGCGATGGACACGCGAGCTTTCGATTCCGCGGTCGGACGTCGGCTATTCGGGCCCAAGAGCAACACAATCGATGCTTTGCTCATGGATCAGCTTGCCCACCGTTGCTCCCAAAAACTGGTTGCCTCCACAACTCCGGAGATTCTCGAAGCCCTCGCAATCCTCCAGACTTCACTAGGCGACTATCGATTCTCCATGCCCGCGCATCAGGCTCCTCCAACCTCAGAAGTGATCGACGGTTATCGATGTCTTTATGGATCGAAAATGCCGGACACTATTCGTGATAGCTGGGCCCGATGGTGCATGCTGGTCGCCAAGTCTCAAACCACCGAATCGTGGAAAGCAATAGTGGTTCCAGAAACACTACGCGCTTTAGCCATGCTGACACCAAAGTCCTCCGAGGCTGTCAAGTTTTGCCTAGAACAGATCACACCCTCTAGCCACCCCACGTCTGATATTCACGCGTTGATCACGCTTTCCTGCTGCACTGCTCCTCGATCCAGTGAACAAACACACGCAACCGGCGATGCGCTAGCTGGTGTATTAGGGAAAGTAAAATCACTCTCGCTAAACACCGAAAGCAAGTGGGCCTCGCGACTGGAAGAGATCTGGAAGCGACTGGTGGAGCATGACCCTCAACTTCCGAGCATGTTCCCGTCTCGCGAATCATTCGGCACCAGTGACGACCTTTTTTGGGTGAAGCTCTGCCCAGAACAATCCCAAGCCATAAGTCAATCTCGATTCAAGCTGGCTTTATTAAAAACGCCGCTCAAAGACTGGGACGCAGTGGTCGCTCGGTACGTTTGGTCGAACCCAGCGCAAGTAAGTTCGGATTTATATGATTACATACGAACTCAGTGCGAAGAAGCAAACTCCACCCCTCCAGTACTTGGGATCGAATTGCTTTCGACGAATCCATCCAAAGCAGACTATGGCACTTTTCTTTCTGCGATCGAATCAAATGATCGCTCACGGCTCTCCAGTGCCTGGAACGGACTGACCCTATTACCCGTTGACGATCCCGATCGAGAGATGATCGCAATTGCTACTTTGTGGAGCCAACAACATAAATCAAGTATGCCTGATGTAAATCCGAATACGATCGCAAAGAGAATTCGGATGGTCGCGACAAAAGTAAAAGCGGATCTGGATTCCAAAACCAATGACAACTTAGACGACTCAGGCAAGGATAATTCAACGAACAGCTTGGAAACAAACCCTGCACCGAAAACGCTTCCATCAAGCGACTCATGGAACGATTGGGAACCTTATTTGAAAACGGTTCTTGGAGAGCGGTATCCGAAATCTACGACCATGGCAGGCAAACCCGAAGTCTCGTTATCTACAGATTGGCGAGACCGCGTCAAAGATATTGACAAACTTGTCGGCGACGTCGACCGCGGAAGGTTGATTTATCAAGCATCCAAATGTGCAAATTGTCATGGTGGCGAGAACACAAATACGTCTAACGCTTTGGGCCCAAGTTTGACTGGCGTTGCAAAACGATTTTCTGCCGAAGACTTATTTCGAGCAATCTTCGAGCCGAGTCGAGACATCTCCGATCGATATCGTGCAACGAAAGTCCTTACAAGTGACGGAGCCATCATCGTCGGGATGAAAATCTACGACAGCGTAGATGGAATCTCCTTACAACTTGCAGACGGCACGTTGGCAAGAATCAATCAAGCCGATATTGACGAAAAGGCCTTCTCAGACCAATCGCTTATGCCCGCAGGGCTGGTCGATTCGAATTCCCCAATGGAACTCGCCGATTTATACGCGTATCTAAAAAGCCTCTAATGCGAGTCGCGAAGTAGCCTCGTCTCTCCGAGACAAGAAGTAGCTGAGTCTCGGAGAGACGCAGCTACTTGCAGCGACCCGAATGAGCATACGTTAAAGCAAGCGTCGAAAAGAAGCCCCCAGAAAAACCGACGGGACGGTGGGCCCGTCCGACGTCGCAGAAACAGTTATTTTTCTTACCTACAGAATCATTTACGGCGAACTTACTCGACACCGTGACCGTGTCCCGTTGCCCCATGCGCATCAGCTTGTTTACTTTTCAGCGAGGTTAAATAGGCAATCAGATCTCGCAACTCGCGACGCGACATGTACTTCATCAAATCAACCGGCATTGATGATTGCCCTTTCTTCACCCCTTCAATCGAATCCTGTTCGATTACAACAACTTCGTTGGTGGCTGTAACCAATGTCAACTTGTCATCGTCTTGCGCCTTGACGATCCCCGAGATGACTTGGCCCGCATCGGTTTGAACGATCATCGTCTCAAACCCTTGTGCGATGGTTGCGTTCGGATCGACGATGGCCTCCAGCAGGTATTCTTTGTTCTTTGACAATCCAATGCCCGAAAGGACAGGACCGACTTCGCCACCCTTGTCTCCAACACGGTGACAACGAACACAAGAAAGCTGGCTTCGGTTAAGGAAAAGATCCTTACCATTCGCAACATTACCGCCGACCATCGAGTCCAAATACTGCTTGGTGACCGTACTACTACTTTCAAACTTGACATCCTTATCTTTGGGAGCCTTGTCTCCAACAACGGGTCGATACGATTCAAGCTTCGAAGTGAGTTGTTTCATAAGGTCGGCGTCGACGCGGCCTTCCGCTGCTTCGCGAAGGTTCAGTAAGGTATCCAACGGGAGGTTACCTGCTAACCATCGATCAACCCCATCACGAATGACCTTGGTTGCAGTTGGGCTTTTGATCGTGGCTAATGTGTCCCATGCTGATTGTCGCTCGAACATTACCTTAGAAAGAGTTTGCTTGCTGAGAGCAACGATACTCTGCTCAGGAGCAACTGCCACCAACTGTTTGATCGCTTCTACGCGCACTTCTGGTGACGCATCAGTACTCAGGTCAGCCAGCATGGATGCCCCCTTGTCACTATCCAGTTTCATCAGCCAGCGAATAGCTGAAGACCGATCTTGACCGGGCGCATTTTTGTCCGTCAAAAGCAGCGCGAGAGCCGGGATGATGGATTTGTTATCGAGCGAAGAACCGACTTCAAGCGTTTTCGCGCGAATCGACGAGTCCAAATCCACTTGTTTGAGTAACCTTTCTACAATCTTCGCAAAAGCAGTCGACACAACCGCTACATCGCGACTTGGAAGAGGACTATAACGATTCATTACTCGATCTAAAGGCTTGGGTGCCGACCAATTCTGAAGCATATCAAGTGCTTCCAAACGCATCGCTTTGGAACGTTTCGAATCTGCCGCAAAGACAGCAACGGCATCTGCGTTCTCAGGATTACCTAAACGAAAATTGGCATTCAACGCACGAGATACAAAAGCGGGGTCGCTTGTATTGCGCGCCAATGACTTGGCGAGCTCGGGCAGCCCGCTATGCAACGCGACGACATCGTTGATAGCTCGGGCCGCTTCCAGAGCGACACGCTCGGACGGGTCCTTTAGGAATTGGGTAATCTCGGATGCTTCCATACGACGCAGCGCTACAACAGCCGCTAGGCGCACCGCTTCAGAATTGTCGCTACTTAATGCAGAGATCGACTTTGGATCTCCTTGACCAGCCAAGGCCATAATGCATGCGTGCCGAACGATAGGGTCATCATTTGCATTCGTCTTCAATGCTTGACGAATGGCATCCATGATCCCTGGTGTACGAAGCTGCCCCGCAGCAATTGCGCCAGCAGCAAGAACACGCATGTCCGTTCCAAGGAGAGAATCCTGAACCCACTTATTCATGGCTGGAAGCTCACCACTGAGGACACCTTGCTCAACCATTCGATGACTTTCGCCCAATACTTTCAACGCGGCAACAGCGACTTCTGCAGGAAGAACGGCCGATTGGTTTGCGGAACTGCTGGTAACCGATGGCTTGAGTTTTAGGATGGCTTGAACAGCTGCGTTAGCAGACTGCTTGTTTCGAGCAAGCTGGCCTAGCCCCCACACAGCATGGACTCGTGCGAGCTCGCTTTGTGAGGAATCTGCGGCGACTCTTTCCAGTGCAGAGAGCGACTTTCGCGAAGCAAGTTCCCACTGCGATTCTGCTCGAATGCGTCGATCGACGTGACCGAGCAAGCTAACGAGCTTCTCTTCGTTGATGTCTTGAAAACCTTTGTTGAGAAGGTTCTTTGTTTCAATGGCTGCTTGCTGCTTCAGTCCAACTGCATCAAAGAATCGATACACACGACCTTTGCCTTCACCGTTCCATCCGTTAACCCAGTCAGTAACATACATGCTTCCATCGGGACCAAAATCAATATCCGTGGCAAGCATATTCCAAATCGGCTGTTCACTCGCCGCGATTTCGAAAAATGCGCCTTTCGGTTTGTTCTTGATAGTACGAATGCCACTGTTGGATGCACCGCCGCGGAAGTCAACCAAGAAGAAGTTCCCCTTGAAGGAGTCGTTCAAACCGGTTCCTGGATAATAGACCAGCCCCGAAGGACCGTCGGAGACATTTGCGATCGGCGGGACAATATAAGCGGCTGTCGTGTTACTATCGTAGGGGTACCAGATCTTCTCGCGATTGAAAGGCCCGCGATCGGATATGTATTGGTACATCATTCGCCAACCTGTGTCGCCACCATACACAACATAAACCCATCGTGCCTTATCACCACTGTCGGAATTGTTGTCGCCAGTAAATAGATTTCCAAAGTCATCAAAAGCCAACTCTTGCGGATTGCGTAGTCCGGTTGCAAATATCTCTAAATTCGAGCCATCCAATTCACAACGGAAAACGGCTCCACTTTCAGGATCCGCCAGTAGACCATTCGGAGTTTGAACATGATAGCCACGGTCACCTATCGAAAAATAAACCCGCCCGTCAGGCCCCATCGCTAATCCGTGCATATCGTGCCCACGAAAGGCAACGCGAACTCCAAAGCCATCAGCGAGTACCACACGTTCGTCGGACACTCCCGAACCAGTCGAGTCTTTCAATAGCCACAACTTTGGAATGTTGGTGTAGTAAACATCATTTCCGCGGACCAACACACCCGCGCCGGTTCCTTCTTCCAGTCGATTAAAGCCCGACGCAAAAACATTGGATCGATCTGCCTTCCCGTCGCCATCTTCATCAATAAGCAACCGAATCCGGTCATCTTGTTCTTCATAGGAAGCCGCTTTATCTCCCAGCAATTCCTTGTGGAAAGCAATTCGATCCGCGACAGTCATCGCCTTTAAGTCTGCCATCAGCCATGCATTATCATGTTTACGATTATCCGTTACGCCTTGCTCCTGACGAAAAGACTCACATACAAAAACACG
>JAIYDQ010000161.1 GCA_027487375.1 Planctomycetaceae bacterium | reverse complement strand
CGCCTGGAACCAGCGGCGTATAATCAAGATCGCAATCAGGATCGGGTGTTTCCAGGTTGATGGTGGGAGGAATAACTCCCTTTTGGCAAGCGAGAATCGAAAGAATCAGCTCGATACTTCCGCTTGCACCCAACGCATGCCCGAGAGCACCTTTCGTGCTGGATATCGCAACTTTACGTGCAGACTCTCCAAAGACCGACTTCACTGCAATGGTTTCTGCCTTGTCACCCAGCGGCGTACTGGTGCCGTGAGCATTGATGTAGTCCACCGCACTAGCGTCGACGGAAGCATCTCGCAGCGCGTTCAACATTGCACGGCTTGCACCACGACCTTCCGAGTCCGGCGCAGTGATGTGGCCCGCATCGCATGAACCGCCGTACCCAACGATCTCAGCCAAAATATTGGCCCCGCGAGCTTTCGCATGCTCGAGCTCTTCGAACACTAAGACGCCGCAGCCTTCGCTCAACACAAATCCGTCGCGGTCTGCGTCGAAGGGCCGCGAAGCCTTCTCAGGTGCATCGTTACGTGTCGACAATGCCTTCATGTTTGAAAAACCTGCAACACCGATCGCAGTGATTGCAGCTTCGGAAGCTCCAGTGACCATCACGTCTGCTTCATCGTAGCGTATCGCCTTGAGAGCATCGCCCATCGCGTTGTTCGACGATGCACATGCGGTTGCGACCGCGAAGTTGGGCCCTCGTAGACCGTAGGCTATCCCCACGTTCCCACCAGCGGCGTTGAGCATCATTTTGGGGATAGTGAATGGGCTCACACGATCTGGACCTTTGCTAAAGAGCCGAAACATCTGCTCTTCAATCTCGTTCAAACCACCGATACCCGAGCCAAGAATTGCGCCGCATCGGTAGCTGTCCTCTTTCGAGAAATCAATTCCGCTTTGTAGGACTGCCTGCTTGGCTGCGTGCATCGCAAAGAGCACGAATCGATCGAGTCGCTTTACCTCTTTGGCTTCGACACTGTCGCCCGGCTCAAAGTCCGCGCAGTCGCCTCCGAACTTCACCTTCTGATGAGTAGTATCCACAATCGTAAGAGGATGGATTCCACTTTTCCCAGCGAGGATGCGTTCCCAGAGCAAATCTACCTGGTTAGCAAGGGGCGTGACGCAGCCCATGCCCGTCACGACGACACGGCGTCTCATTCGGAATCTCTAACCTTAGTTACTTTGGTGCTTCTCGATATACTCAATAGCTTCGCCGACTCGCTGGATTTTATCCGCAGCTTCTTCGGGAATGCTAATGTCGAACTCTTCTTCCAACTCCATGACGAGTTCAACGGTATCGAGCGAGTCGGCTCCGAGGTCATTCACGAAGTGTGTCTCACGCTTGATCTTGTCCTTTTCGACACCAAGTTGCTCGGCCACGATATCAATGACGCGTTCCTCAACGGTTGCCATAGCAGGGATTACCCTTTTGTAAAAACAGAACTTAGAAATTAGAAACTAGGTATTCACCAACTAGAAACTTAAACACGGAAGAAGCTTCATAATGATTCCTCTTCCCAAAGGCTAGGTGGATATAACAATTAATTAACAGGCAGAGAACATACGTTATGTTAGCAAAACTGGTCAAGCCAGGTAGACTGGCAATAACCGACGAAATATTGGATCTTCCGATCTTAGCCAGTCATGCCGCCGTCGACGGTCAGCACTTGCCCGGTCACGTAACTGGCCGCCGGGCTCGCCAAAAACAGAACGCACGCTGCCACATCATCAGCGGTTCCCAACCGGTTAGCCGGGATTCGATTCTTGACTTCTTTCATCACGTCTTCGCCGAGTGCTTTAGTCATATCGCTTTCGATAAAGCCAGGTGCGACGGCGTTGACCGTTACCTTTCGCTTGGCTAATTCCTTGGAAAGCGACCGAGTAAAGCCGATCATCCCCGCCTTCGTTGCCGAATAGTTCGTCTGACCCGCGTTCCCAATGATTCCCGAAACGCTCGACATATTGATGATGCGTCCGAATCGCTTTCGCATCATGAGCTTGCTGGCAGCTCGACAAAACAGGAAGCAGCTAGTGAGATTCGCGGCTATGATTTCATCCCACTGCTCGTCCTTCATGATCGGCAGCAGGGTGTCGCGAGTGATCCCAGCATTATTGACAAGAATGTCCAGCTTTTCGTATTGAGCTTCGATTTTTTCAAAAAGCTTCTCGATTTCGGCTCGGTCAGTCACATCGCATGCGATGGCTTCCGCAGTGCCGCCCGAGGCTTCAATCGCTGCAACGGTCTCGGAGAGCTTCGAGGCGTTTCGAGCCACGCACAGCACCTTTGCGCCGTTTTGGCCAAGTCGTAAAGCAACCGCAGCCCCCAAACCCTGCGAAGCGCCTGTGACTAAAGCGATCTGCCCATTCAGTGGAGCCGACAACCCAAAATCGTTACTGCTCATGTATTCGATGACTTTCAAAAAAAGAGGCGGTACTAAATATCAATCACCAATCGAGTGGCAAACTGCCTTTCGATGGATTCGTTTTAGCGTACCCGCCAAAACGCGACCGGCACCAATCTCATAAAACTCTTCAATGCCGTCCGCCAGCATGGCTCGCAAGGAATCTTCCCAGCGGACTTGAGAAACGACCTGTTGTGGCAACAACTCGCGAAACTCAGATGCTTCCGTGTGGGACGCGGCATCGACGTTGGCGTAAAGTGGAATCTTAGCGTTATTCATCGGGCAAGCGTTGATCGCCGCCTTCAATCTCGACACTGCCGGGGTCATGATGTTTGTGTGAAACGCTCCCGCAACCGGCAGCCGGATGTACTTCATAGCTCCCATTGAGATCGCCAACGCTTCGGCCGCCTCGATTGATTTTTGGTGGCCGGAAATGGCAGTGTTTCCTGGACATAACAAGTTGGCGATTTGAAGAATCTCTCCGTCTTGCCGAGCATCATCGCAAAGCTTTTGAACTTGTTCGAGCTCCAACCCCAAGACGCTCGCCATCCCGCTCGGCTGCGAACTCGCGGCGTCTTGCATCGCTGCACCACGTTCCGCAACAAGCTTGACTCCGTCCTCAAAAGCAATCGCACCGGCAGCGTAGAGAGCGCTGTACTCACCAAGACTTAACCCAGCAACAGCAACCGCGTTAGTGATAGGGTTAACCCCTGAATCTTGAGCCGATTTAAGCTCCAATTCCTTGAGTGCTGCCGCCGAGTGAACAAACAAAGCGGGCTGGGAGAAGCTGGTTAAATTCAGCTTGTCCACCGGGCCACGGACACAAAGGTCCAAAAGATCGTAGCCGAGAACCCCTGAAGCCTGCTCGAAAAGATGCTTGGCGGCTTCGCAGCGAGAAACAATCCCGGCACCCATACCGACGCTCTGTGCGCCCTGACCCGGGAAAAGCAATGCAATTTTCGACACGGCAGGAACTATTCTGCTGAGGTCTCAACAACCACACGACCCATGTAAAAACCACACTTTGGGCACACGGTATGGGTTGGCACGCTGTGACTGCAACGAGGGCAATTCGTCAACTGCTTAGCTTTTTTGTGATGGTGGGCACGTCGCTTGCCGGATCTCGAATTGGAGTGACGGCGCTTTGGTACTGCCATGATCTAAACTCAATAACAAATAAGGAAAATCGAACTTTCGGTCCCAATCCGTCAGAGCCCAACTAAGGCCAGTCAGATTTGGGAGGGTGAAAAATACGGGTAAGAGCGGGAGTTGTCAAGGCAAACTTCGACGTAGGATGGGACCGAAGTCCCGTGTTTCTGCATTTTCCTACTCGTACTCGTACTCAGGCGTAAGCCGGTGCTCGGACTCGATCGGTTTGCGGTCGAATCGAGCACGAGCACGAATACCATTTCATTGGGTACTCGGCTCAGGAACTGACGAGGTTGCGCGGTCACCCGTGGCTAGCGCCATCGGCTCAGTATTCGCTTTCGCTAAAAGCCAAACTTTTGGCCGCTCAGTCGTTCATACGCCTCGACGTACTTCTCCCGAGTCTTCGCGACGATCGAGTCCGGCAAAGCAGGTGGCGGGCTTTGGCGATCCCAAGAAGAACTGAGCAAGTACTCTCGCACAAACTGTTTGTCGAAAGAATGTTGCGATCGGCCCGGCTCGTAGTCTTCCAGCGACCAAAATCGCGAACTGTCCGGCGTCAGGACTTCATCGATCAAGATGATCTCATCCCCGAAACGTCCCCACTCAAACTTGGTGTCGGCGATGATGATCCCTTTTTGCCGAGCGATCTCCGAACCCTTCTGATAGACCTGGAGGCTTTTGGCTTTCAATTCATTCGCTGTTTCCAACCCCAAATCACTGGCCATTCGTTCGAAAGAAACGTTCTCGTCATGGCCAGAGTCCTCTTTCGTGGCCGGTGTAAAGATGGGCCCACCCGCTAATTCAACTAATCGATCACACTGCTTGAGACCGGCGGGCAACGGAATCCCACAAACCGCTTGGGTCTGCTGATAATCTTTCCACCCTGAGCCTTCCAAGTAACCGCGGACAACACATTCAAAAGGCAAAACCTTTGCCTTTCGAACGACCATGACTCGACCCTCCAGTAGCCCCTCCGGGTCCAGTTTAGCAATGTCCTGCGGAACTTCTGTCGAAATCAAATGGTTCGCGACACCGAGCACCTCGAACCAGAATTTGCTCAACTGAGTAAGAATTCGTCCCTTGTCAGGAATCGCATTAGGCAGGATGTAGTCGAAAGCACTAATGCGATCGGTGCTTACGATTAAAAGCGTCTCACCGAGATCATAACAATCGCGAACTTTCCCCTGCCGACGCGGAAAAGGAAGATTGGTTTCAAGAATAGGCTTGCTCATGACTGCATAGCATAACGAGCTCCTGCCAATTCCCGAATAAGGTCTTCCCGAGACATTAAAGAATCATTGTTGTGGAGAATGGCTTCCAGCCTGTTTTCGCGCGCCACAAGCCAGGCTTTATCGCCGTTGATTGCGTGTTTTTAAAATCGGCAGCCGTGGTCTTGACAAGGCAATCGCTTCGCTTCCGCAGGTTGAAAAAAATCCAAAAAATTCTTTTTGTGGGTAGTAGCAAATAACCAAAAAACTCGCCCTAAACAAGGGGATCTTAGCAGCCACTAATGGCGAATAACGGATTTTCAATCGCTTGCCAAACGAGGCGTTTTTCATGAAAAAAGCATTCTTCATGGGGGCCCATGAAGACTAGGGAATTTCTGCTGAATTTTATGATTGTGTCGAGTAATCAGACGAGTTAATCTCGAAGGAAGTCTCTCCATATGAAATATCTATTTTTTCGGTCTGGGTGGATACTCGAGAAAATCATCATTGTTTTGTTCACGATATAGGTACATCGAAATGAAGAAAAGAATCTTTGCGTTTCTGCTGGCGCTGATGCCACTAAGTAATGCGGTTCGAGCGGAGTTTATGTTGAATCCACTAACTACCTTTGGTGGGGATGGTTGGTTGTCTCCGGCAGAATCTCCTTCCGACGGTACAGCGAGTTCAACTGGTGCGCTCACAGGGATTTTCGCCAACAATCCGCCAACAGTTGCCGCCGCAACTTCAAACACCCAGCGTGGGCTCGCCTATTACGGGCCAAGAGATGAAATCTACGTTGTGGACCGAACAAGCTTTACGGGGTCTCCACCAATTGGCGGGGGCGGGAGTAATTTTGTTAGGGTTCTTAACGGCACCACGGGAGCGTTAATCAGAACGCTTGATGCTACCGGCGTTCTCACTGGGGGAACATTAAGCTCGAAT
>JAIYDQ010000406.1 GCA_027487375.1 Planctomycetaceae bacterium | reverse complement strand
CTCGAGCTCAACAAGAATCGCAGGCTCGAGCCGACGCGTTGGCTCCCGTGCAACGTCAGGAACAAGAGACCAGTCAAGGTAACTTCTTCACATCGACCAACATGGTCAACACGGCTCTGGGAACAGGTATCGTGTTGTGGGTGATCCAAGGAGCTCAAATCCTCGCGGCGATCCTATCAACCGCTCCAGCCTTGATTCAGCTGGACCCTCTATCGGTCCTCCCCAACCTAACCGACGACGAGGAAGAAGAACCCGAAGCAGACTCGGCTGGAAAACTGTTTGATAAGAAGTAAGAAGAAAGTTGCTAGTGGCTAGCTCGATTGCTTCTGCTGTATCTTGCCTGAGAAACTGCCGCAGTGATGGAGGCTCTACTGTCCCGAGACGGTTCCGTTACAACGAACCCTCAGACCCCATCAAGAGAAATCAGAAAACCGAGTGTTTTACTGGGTTCTGAAATGTGCATACCGGTAAATTAATGACCCCGACGGGAATCGAACCCGTGTTACCGCCGTGAAAGGGCGATGTCCTAGGCCGCTAGACGACGGGGCCCTAGTCTTTTTGCAAATTCGTAGCAAACGTGCGAGAGTTTTAATCGATGTCTGGAACCCGGTCAAGGCTTACGGGGGATGCGAACTTTATAAACGTTTAGTTTTCGAGATCGGGTATCCTAAACTACGTTGAGACACCTGCGTTAAGGCTGCAAGCCCTCACCCTTAACGCAAATTTCAATGCTGGTAGTTCCGCCGACCAAACTAGTCGTCAAGATTTTTTGAGTCCGAATCGACGTCGACTTCGACATTGTGTCGTTGAATCGCGTCGAAGACCTCACGCCGATGCACTGGAACTTCCCGAGGTGCCTCAACACCTAAGCGAACTTTATCGCCACGAATCTCTACAACGACAATCGTGATGTCATTGTTGATGACGATACTTTCGTTCTTTTTTCTAGATAAAACCAACATTTGCAAAACCCTTCCTGGTAACGTGGGCTTGAACCCCTAATTCCTCTTGCTGGATGGACTTCCCAGCGTAACATTCCCGACTGCGATTCTCATGCACAGCTACAAAAAAGCCGCTGCATCAGAATCCACAAACGTTAGTTTTTTGTCCAACTTCGTGTCCGACACTTTTGATCCTACCAACTGTATATGCGTATTCGTGCTAGTCAAGAAAAACGGGGGGTTGACATCAAAAAATATCGAAATTTTTGCAATTTTTCGGCTGTTTTTGTCTAAAAGCGACCTAGGGCCTGGCGATGGGCCTACAAAATGTAGGTTTTTGAAACGTAGTAGTGAGCAGCTTTTAATTGATGAATGATCGAAAAATAATCGACGGGCTCGACCAGAACGGCATGAAAGCAAGCAGCGCATATTTTGCGTTGGATTGGTTCATCGTTCTATGCATCTTTTCGCTTTACGCCGGTAGCGTCACGCCGGATGTTAACGAATCTCACTATTGGGTAAAGGCGAAGCATTTTTGGATGCCCGAATTTGCCTCGAGAGATCTTTTCGTTCAGTCGAAAGATGCTCACTGGTTCTTTTTTGGAACAATTGGAGTTCTTACCGATTTATTTTCCCTTCCGGTCGCGACTTGGATTGGCCGCTTATTGAGTTGGGCCGCGTTGGCGTTTGGGTGGTGTTTATTCATACGGCGATTTAGTTCGATTGGCCTCGTCGGGAGTTTGACCTGTGCGTCCTGGATTGCTGTGATGCACTGGGGGCATCTCTCAGGCGAATGGGTGGTTGGGGGGAGCGAAGCGAAAGTTTTTGCTTATGCAGCGGCATTCATTGGACTATCGTGCTTTCTTGAAAGAGCATTCGCGTGGGGTTGGATTTGGATGGGAGTGGCGTCCGCTTTTCATGTACTGACTGGTGCTTGGCTGGTCGTTGCAAGCCTGACAGTGCTTGCGGCGGAGGTCATGCTAAAACGGTCGATGAAGAAGGATAGCGGGTCACTGAACGAGATAGCTTTAGTTCCGGGGCGACTTAGTTTTATGACAACGCATAGTCCCTTTGCCTGTGTAGTTGGGTTAATAGTTGGCGGGGGAATTTCGCTTCTAGGGTTGGTACCTGCGTTAAAACTGAATCAAGGAGCAAGTCTCGCTGAGCAGGAACGCGGCGCTATCATCTACGTCTTTCAGAGGCTGCCACATCATTTGGTTCCATCACGATTTGCGGCAGATCGATGGCTCGCGTTTGCGATATTGATCAGCGTAACCGTGTGCGTCCTTTGGTTTGTGCGGAAAAAGTTTGCGAGTCTTTGGTCTCAGACCATTTCAAAAGACTGCGAGAACGGCAGTGCGACGAATCTCGCGCTAACCATTAACAGGGTGCGAATGCACGGCGTCTTGATTCGATTTGCAATTGTCTTTTCCTTAATCGCATTCATCGGTGTGATTGTCGACTTTTCACTATCAGGCTGGGCTACGAATTGGTCCGCGTCTGTACTTCGCTATTATTGGTTTCGATGGAACGATGTAATCTGGCCAACGATGCTTGTTGTTTCGCTTTTGTTTGTCGCCGAAAACAGCAGCCCTTGGCGTTACGGGGCTCGTTACCTTGCTTTAGGAGTGTTGATTTTTACAGGGCTATATGTGGTCGGTAACGAGTACATTAAAAACTACAACGATTCGATTTCTCCTGCCGATCAAGCGGCGTTGTTGCTACGAGGTGAATCTAGAGCGTCACGAGTCCAGATTCATCAGGACTGGTTGGACATCTGCGCGTTTATCCAAATTAATACGCCAGAGGATGCTCTTTTTCTAACGCCACGATTCCAGCAAACGTTTAAATGGAATGCAGGACGAGCTGAGGTTGTTTGTTGGAAAGATTCTCCGCAAGATGCTTTGGGGTTGATTGAATGGGAATCGCGGATGCTTGCTGTTTTTCCGAGCGATGAGAATGGCTATGGCATGCCCTGGTCCGACAGTTTGCTTAGTAAACTACAAAAGGAGTACGATTTTGATTACGTTCTTATTGATCGACGGATTCAAAAGACGCCTCCGGTCATGGAATTTATCCAATCGAATTCAACCTACGCATTGTTTCGTACTATAAAACTTGATGCGGCTTCATCTCGGTAGGTGAAAGTGTTTCATGTGTTTGAGGGGCATATCGAAGTGTATACAGCTCCGATGAGACGTTCGCATCATTCGCGTTAAAGGGTTATTAGATGGAAGCAAATCAGCTAAGTACTCCCGCAAATGATCGAGAGCTGCCGAACAAGATAAAGGCTTACCTGCTTGGCAAGAATCGAAGTTCAAAATCGCTCGAAAAACCACATCGGCACATGGCTCCTGAGCTCGCTTTCGGAAGACATCGGGGGCCCGTGCCACGAAACGCTCATCGTGCGGCGGTATTGATAAGCCTAACGCCGCGTGTTTTTGTTTCTCCGGAGAAGAGTTCGGAGCAATTTGAGTGGGCGATACCGCTTACCGTGCGAGCCCGTGGGCTACATGATCATGGTGGGCAGATCGCGCTGCCTGGTGGTCGATTAGAGCCTGGCGAAGATAGTTGGGAGGCCGCGTATCGTGAATATCGCGAAGAACTCTTTTCGCAAATCGGCAACACAGAAACAGATACTTCGTCCGTGAAAGAGAGTTCGGTTTCAACCCTTGAGTATCTTGGTTCAATCAGTTCGATATATGTTTATGTTAGTAACAACCAAGTCGATGTCTGTGTTGCGGCTGAAACGATGCGTCCAGAATACCGTCCATCTTACGACGAAGTGGATCAAATACTGCTTGTGCCGTTAGGCTTTTTATTGCGTGAAGATGCTTGTGTTATTGGAACGATGGGGAGAGGCACGACGACATTCGAAGCTCCTGGGTATCGTTTTGGTGAGCACTTTATATGGGGTGCGACCGCGATGATCTTGGCAGAATTTATCGACATGGTGAAGGAAATCAATTAGATCGATTCTTAGGTTGATGTAGCTACCGATTGAACATGATGACCAGTTGTAGGAGGCTTCCAGCCTGTTGGTTTCACCATCGACAGGCTGGAAGCCTATCCTACTGCAATTTGACTAGCTGCAGCTACTTTAGAATTGCTCTAGCTATGTATCTCAGAGACAAGGGGATTGCAGCAAGAACTTTTCGCCGAATGCCACCGAAAGAACGAATAACCGTATGGTTTTGAAGCTCAGAGGCGCGCAGGACGCAAAGCTGATCGTGGTGTTGGGAAAGATGTGGGCTTGTAGTGTAATTCTGTTTGCGGCAAGCAGTTTTGTCTCTCAGAGACAAAGGATTTACAAGTCTCGGAGAGACTTGTCTACGTAATGTGTTCGCCGTAATGTTTTCGCCGTGCGTTGGTCATTTACACGACAACGGGTTTGGGGCGGAACAGGGCTAAGAAAAATCCAAGGGCGATGAACAGTACAACGCTTGGAACAATCCAGAACCCGAACCAGTCGGTGGTGACAGTTTCGCCGTCAACGATTTGGTTGCGTTGAGCGAGAAGGCCGCATGCTAACGTGCCGAGCCAAGTACCGAGACCATAGACCAAGAATCCAAGAAGTGATTGAGCACTTGCTTTGAGGTCTTCCGGTGCTGCTTTGTCCGCATGAATAAATCCAGCCGCAAAGAAAAAGTCGAAGCAAAAACCATGAAGCGCTACGCCGATAATTGCCATCGCATAAGGAAAGCCAAGCGGACCACCATTTGCGAAGAGCAGGTATCTAAGAGCCCAGCAAAACAATCCGACTGCCATCACCCATTTGATTCCGAACTTCTTTAAGAAGAACGGTAGCATCACGAGCAAAAGCAGTTCGACTCCTTGTCCAATCGCCAGCGTCGTTCCAATGTTCTTAATCTTCGCGCCTTCGGCTAGAAATGCGCCCGCTGAGTTGAAGTACATTCCCATCGCGATTGCCGCAATCAAAGTGATCACGAAAAAAACTGCGTAGGAGAAATCCTTCAGCATGGATACGGCTCGGAAAAAGTCCAAAGCACCCCCGCCTGTCCCAACCGGTGGCGTCTTTGGAAGGACGAACCAACAATAGATTCCGAAGAAGAACGAGATGATAGCCGCTTGCTGAAGCGGGCCACCGGTGCCAATGGTTTTTGCGACCATTTTTCCGCCAGCTCCAGAGATTTCACCAGCAAAAATCCAATCGATCATCAACCCAGCACAAATCCATCCAATGGTGCCGAAGACTCTGAGCCCAGGGAAGTCTCGCTCGGCATCCGGAACGTTGCGGAACGTTAGCGAGTTGATGACGGCCAGCGTTGGATTGAATAGGAGAGAGTAGGCAAAGGTTACGATAAACAGGAGTATGTATTGCGAAGGATCCGTTAGAACACTCATCGCGTACAACAAGCCCGCACCCAGGATATGGCAGATTGCCATGAGGCGTTCGCTATTGATGAGTCGGTCTGCAATGTATCCGGCAAAGAGCGTGGAAAGCATCGCACCCAAGTACACGTTCGCATTTAGCGAAGTGGCTTGCGCTGGAGTGAACCCTTTCTCGATAAGGAATGGGTAGTAAACGATAATCCAAGATCCCCAGATGGCGAACTGGAGGAACATCATTACCGAAAGGATGATTCGATTCGGCATGGACAGTGGCGGCGACGTGGACTCGACAGACGGATTTAACTGCATGGTGTGGTAGGTGCCAGGCAAAAGGCGGGGAAGGTTGGATACAAAAGAGTAAGCAATGTTAAACGATTTTGGGGACTTGGTGAACGACCAACAGATTATGTGCGTTGTCTAGAAGGCCAGTTCCTGTGACATATACTACTCGATCTCCAGGGCTTAGGATGCCCGTCTTGCAGCCCCAAGCGCTTACCTCGTCAAAAAGTGATTGCGGGTCACCCAATTTTTCAACACCGTGGGGCATAATTCCCCAGAATAAGCACATCCTGCGGAGAATGGCAGGAGAGTCGCTTACGCCCAATGTCGGAATGTAGTTGCGCTGTTTGGCTTTGACCCAAGCCGTACCTCCGGTGTGCGAAGCGATAACGACCAGTTTGGCATCGATAGTCTCTGCGATCGATGCGGCGCTGTGTGTTACCGCGGAAGTAATCGGGTGCACGCGATCAAAGACCTTAACCTTGCTCGATTGCGGTTGGTCTTTGAAGAGTTGTTCCGTATGCAACATGATTCGATTCATCGTATCGACAGCATCGATCGGATACTCGCCGATAGCCGTTTCACCACTGAGCATGCATGCATCTGCACCGTCGAGGATTGCATTAGCAACGTCGCTAGCCTCGGCTCGCGTGGGGCGTCGATTGTGATGCATGCTTTCGAGCATCTGTGTAGCAACAATGACTGGTTTGAGTTTGTCACGACATACATTAATGATTCGCTTTTGTGCGACTGGCGTTTCCGCGACATCGATTTCGACTCCGAGGTCTCCTCGGGCCACCATCACAGCGTCGGTAGCATCAACGATTGCCTCTAACGCATCGAGAGCTTCTCGCTTTTCAATCTTGGCGACTACCAAAGCGTTACACTCCCAAGATGCCAGCAGATTCTTCAACGAAAAAACATCCTGTGCCGTGCGTACGAACGACATGCTCACGAAATCGATTTCGTTTTGGGCTGCCCATTTCGCGTTTTCAATATCTTCTGATTGCATCGCGGGAACGCTGAGAGTTGTTCCAGGTAGATTAATGCCTTGGCGAGATCGAATCGTGCCGCCGATGAGAATTTTGCATTTCACGGAATCTTTCGTTTTCTCGATGGCTTGCATCGAAATAGTCCCGTCGGCCAATAGAACACGATCACCAATTTGCAATTCATCAATCAGTTTCGGATAGGTCCCGACAAGGTGATGCGGGTCGGTGGTTACGTTGCCACGAATAAACGTGAACTCTTCGCCTGGGACAACGTCCATAGGGCCATCTGCGAGCGCACCCAAGCGTATCTTTGGGCCAGCCAGGTCGAGCAAGACACCGACTTGAAATCCTGTAATCTCTCGAACTTGTTTGATTTTTCCGAGCACGCGCGAATAGTCTGCTTGCGTACCATGAGCCGCATTAATTCGAAAGATGTCGACGCCGTGGTGTACCAATTCGGTTAAAATCTCGACGCTTTCACAAGCGGGTCCGACCGTCGCAATGATCTTGGTTCGGGCTTGGTTAAGCTTTGGATGCACTATCCTAGATGGTGCAGCGTCCTTGCGGAGTAGTTTCGGTTCGGGAATAACGTCGATTGGTGTGTCTGCCATAGTTTTTCGCGAATTTCGTTGTATCGTGTGAAAAGAAGCGAGCAGTGTGAACTCAAACAAATGATTCGACCACGAAGAGGAAGCGTAGTTTTAACGCAACCGGCAACGAAACGATACAGGGCCGAAATACAGGACCGTTCATGAAAAATACTAAGCAATGGCAAGGACGATGGGCATGCGTGGGGGGAGGTTCCGCGGGCTTGGGGCTTGTTCTTGCTCGTCATCTGGTTCGTCACGGAGCGAACGTTGCCATTGTTGGTCGCGATCAAGCACGTCTTGCGGCGGCTGTGGAAGATTTAAAAGCTTTTGCAAATCAATGTGGTACGACAGGAAAAATTGTTTCATTCTCTGTAGACCTCGCAAGCTCACTACCGTCGGTTGAGGACAACTCAGTTGTCGAAGAACCGGATGCTCTGAGAGACTACCGTCAATGGCTCGCGTGGCTCTCAACGGTGCAACTGGACTTAGCAATTGCTGCGGCAGGTAAGTCGGATCGTGGGTATCTTTGCCAGCTGAACTTGGCTGATTTGAGATCGATCTTCGAAGCCAACGTTTCCACTTCGTTTACCTTTAGTCAACACTGCATGGAATCCCTTTCACGAGGCAAAGGGACGTTGGTTCACATTAGTTCGCTGGCGGGCATTGTGGCGGCACCTGGGATGGGGGCGTATTCAATTGCTAAACACGGAGTCGTTGCGTTGTCGCGGCAATTGCGACTTGAGCTGGCTCCTAAAGGTGTTCAAGTCTTACTGGTTTGTCCTGGGCCGGTCACGAGCTCTGAGCATCTTGGGCGCTATGATGATTTGATAAAAAAGCGCGAGCTACCTCCGGAACTTTCTAAGCCTGCTGGAGGCAACAAGGTCCGTTCAATCGACGCCGATTTGCTTGCTGAAAAGGTACTTGTCGCGGTTGAGGCAGGCGCCAAGGAACTCGTCATTCCCGGCAAGGTACGCTGGCTGGCGGCTCTCGGGATGCTGTTTCCACAATTCGCCGACTATATGCTGAGGAAAAAGGGGTAGGGCGTATCAATTTGGATTGAGCTTTAAGAATTGAAAGCGGACTCCAGGCATCACCAACAAGAAAGAACGCCGGCAAAAACCAAACACAATCTGCGGGAGAAAACTTTTATGACCAACAAATACCATTTATTCTTGTTGTCTAAAATTGCGAGCGTCTGCATTGATTTCTGTTAGCTTGAAATCCGTCTTCTTCTTTGTAGCTCAAGTTGCTCGAAGGCGATCGTTGCGTAGATATCCTCTAACGAATCAGGCGAATCTGTTGCGTCGAGCCTTGAATTAGATTCCCCTTCACTGCTGCCAGGAAGAACTTTTGCATTCAACGCATTGATAATCAGCAGCACATCAAGTGGCGCGACGAATAAATCACCATTCACATCCAAGTAAAACGGCCGTAAGCGAATGTCAATTGGAATAGTGGTGAATGCGGGTTTGTTTAGGTAGTTTATAATCAACAGAATGTCTAATGGGCCAACAAAACCGTT
>JAIYDQ010000216.1 GCA_027487375.1 Planctomycetaceae bacterium | reverse complement strand
CTTCGCTCGGTTTGAAAAATTCTTTTTTGTAATCTGAAAAGCCAGAACTACGGAGCAGCCTTCACTTCCGCAGGCATGGCAGCCTTAGCTGCTTTCTTCTGTGGGAAAGTGCCAGGAGCTGCAACGGCGCTCTTCATGAACTGCATCGACTCGTCTGTTCGCCCAAGGCTCTTCAAGATCATCGCCGCATAGTAAGCAGTTTGCGGACTGATCCGACCTCCGCTTACGACCTGTCCAAGAATTTTATCAGCAACGTCAGCCGATCCTGTTTTGTACTTCACCCATGCTGCGGTTGCGGCAAGCCGTTCCTGATTCGGAGCTTGTCGAAGGTTGGCTTCGCTGATTTGCTGAGCACGTGCTCGCTTTCCTTCATCGTTTGATTCGACCAAAACAAGCGCCAAGTTATCAGCAGCATCGAAGTCGTTTGGATTCGCACGGTGAAGCTCCGAAAGGATTTGTTCGGCCGTTTCTTGATCACCCAGGTAGCGAGCGACGATCGCCTTTAGAAGCTTGAACTCGCGAAGACCTTGGTATTCGGTAGGAGCTTTCTCCAGAAATACCTTGGCATCAGACTCGCGTCCTTCATCGATAAGAAACTGTGTATACTCGACCCAGTTAGCGGAGGTTGATGTTGTCTTGTCCGCGAGACCGCTCTTGTACCAAGCTTCCGCTTTGTCGCGACTTCCACTACTCACGAGTGCTGAAGCGATTGCAAGATCTGGTTGAGGAAGCGATTTATCAAGCAACTTGGCTTTCTTGAGCAACGCGGCACCAGCGTCCACTTCTCCTGCCGAAACTTTCATCCGCCCCAGCGCCCAAAACGCGTCCCCCTTCTCTGGCTGAAGCTTGCTAAGGGTTTCAAATAACTTCGTAGCCATCGGAATGTCTCGACGTCGTTCAGCAACTTCACCACGAAGCTTTACTAGCTCGGTAAGGAAATTGTTTTTTCGAGTGTCAGGAAACTTCATTCCATCCACCAACGAGTAGGACTTCTCAAGATGTAGCCACGCATCTGTCCAACGCCCTCCGACCATCGCGATCTCAGCAAAGTTCTTGTAACACTCTGCATCGTTGGGATTGCTTGAAACGTAGTTTTCAAGGGCAGCCAACGCGTCAGGCCATTGGCCGTTCGCCATCAGCATCCTCGCAATCATGAGGTCAGGCTTTGGAAGATTAGGATTCGCCTTCTTCGCGTCATCCAGATCCTTCTTTAACTTCTCTACGTTCCCAGCCTTAAAGCTTTCGATCGCAGCCGCAATCGCTGGTTCCTTCTTACCCAATTCGGTAAGAACCGTTACGTTTGATGGAAATGGGTCCAATGGATTTGCATTAAGACCTACCTGGCAAAGCCCCAAAGACGATAATCCGAAGCCGACTGTCATTGCGACGACTAACGAGCGACAAACCAACCCGGAAACAAGACGACGAAACGTTAATTGCATAGTTTTTTCATCAACGAAAAAGTGTTTTGAGACGAATCCAAAATGTTTGAGACGAATCTACTGGAAAGGAATTAAACCGAAACCTTGAGGCTCCCCCAAAGTCCCGCTCGACCTGGGTACACGCAATCGCTGCTTACGATTCAAATCATGTAAGAGGGCACTCGATCTTAGATTAACTGCCCACGGACTTTCTAGCCTCTTCAAGAACTCTTGGGAGGCGATTTTAATCAATATTCCAGCTTTGGGGTAAGATTATAGCAATAAAACAGATTGTAGGTCACACCTGCTCGCATTGGCGACAGATTTTTAGACCTGCGTTACCCTTTGCTGGATTTGGTGGAAAACGGCTTCTGCGTCTTGCATCCCATCAATTACGGCCAATTTGCCCTGCTTGGCATAGTATTCGACTAAAGGTGCTGTTTGGGTGCTGTAAACTCGCATTCGCTCATGGATCGTTTCCCGGTTATCGTCCAGACGCCCCTCGCTGACCGCTCGCTTTAACAAACGATCAATCAAAACATCCTCGACAACCGCAAGCTCCAACACCATGTCCACCTTGAGCCCATTTTCTGCCAAGTGATCGTCGAGCAATTGAGCTTGAATCATGGTCCTAGGGAAACCATCGAATAGAGCTCCCGCCAGGCAATCAGACTGCTTAAGTCTCTGCTCGACAATTCGCATCACTAGGTGATCGGGAGCCAGTCGCCCTGCGTCAATGTACGAAGCCACCCAACGCGATAAAGCTGTATCTTCGCTTTTAACAGCTCGCAGCATCTCACCGGTTGAGAGGTGAGGGATCTTAAGGAACTCAACCAATCGCTTGCATTGAGTACCCTTACCCGCACCTGGCGGTCCGATAAAGACTATCCTCATCAGAACAACGCCTTCTTAGGACTCGAGAAGCCCGCGATAGTTTCTCATCAGTAAATGTGAGTCAATCTTCTGAATCAAATCAAAAGCGACGCTCACCGCAATCAGCAACCCCGTCCCACCGTAAAACGCCGCCACGCTAAACGACACTCCAAACTGACTAGTCACAAGCGTCGGTACGATTGCAACAATTGCCAAGAACGCTGCCCCCACGTAAGTGATTCGGACCATAACGCGCTCAAGGTAGTCTGCCGTTCGCTTACCAGGTCGATAGCCTGGAATAAACGTTCCATGATCCTTCAAATTCTCGGACATCTCCTTTGGATTAAACGTGATGGAAGTCCAAAAGAAACAGAAGAAGAAGATCAGCAAAATATACAAGATGTTGTAGATGAACGACGACGGGTTCTGAAACACAATCGCTCCGTTGGTTAAGTACCGCGCGACCGTATTCGAGAAGCTGTTCTCATTACCTGATCCATCAATAAAAACCGGAGCCAACAACTGCAGGACCACCCCAGGAATCATCAGCAAACTACTTGCGAAAATAATTGGCATAACCCCAGCTTGATTAATCTTCAGAGGAAGATACTGCTTTGTTCCACCATACACCTTACGACCACGAACATGCTTCGCACTCTGAGTTGGAATACGACGCTGTGCCAACGTAATGAACACGACAGCGAAAACAACCGCAACGAATAAACATCCAAGGATGATCAAAACGTCAGGACCTATCTGCCCCTGCGACATACCACTCAGAGAACTCTGCATGCTGCTGCGAAGATTCCACAAAGCGTTAGGCATCTGAACCAGAATTCCAGCCATAATCAACAAGCTGATTCCGTTACCGATACCGTACTCATCAATCTGCTCTCCCAACCACATCAAGAAGACGGTACCACACGTCATGATCATGACCAGCGTTACCTGCCAGCCAAACGAAAGGCTACCGGAGGAATTCAAGAATTGCTCGGATACAGTTGCCGTTCCACCACTACCTACCATAAAGTTCAGGTAAACCCAGCTTTGGATCAAGCAAATAATCACCGTAAGGTAACGAGTGTATTCGTTAATCTTTTTAATCCCTGTTTGCCCTTCCTTGCGTAGCTTCTCAATCGGTGGCCAAACGGTTCCCAACAATTGAAAAATAATCGATGCCGAGATGTAAGGCATGATCCCGAGCCCGAAAATACTAAGCGATCGGAGATCCGTCGCAGCAAACATCGAGACCTTCTCAAAGAAAGCGTTCAAGGTTCCACCCATATCGCCAGTGCTACTCTTCATGACCGGCAATCGAATCTGGTAACCGATCCGATAAATCCCAAGAAGCATAAGTGTCAAAAAGATCTTTTGACGTAACTCGGGAATCGTAAAAACAATACGGAGTTTCTCTAACATCTAACTTTAAGTCTTTCTATTCCATCCTGAACCCGCTAGGAACCCATCACCCGGCCCAGCACTGATCCAATTCAGCGCCTTGCTCACGTGGCAATCGTTAAATTCCAAGCTTCGTGTATTTGTATATTCAAAGTGGGAATCTGTACAAGTCTGAACCCGTCTATGCGAGTCGAATGAACAGAAAAAAAGCCCAGGATTTCCTGGGCTTTAAACCGATACAATTCAGCCGATCATCCGGACGATCTATCGACCCTCAACGGAACTCTTCATGCCAAACTTACTCTACAGCAATCCCGACCCGTGAAGTGCAGGTTTACCAACCCGACCTAACGGAGCACACTTACTACGATTGATCTGCTTTTAAGGCAGCAACTCGTTCCTTAGGCGTACGCTTAGCAGCAACGATGGTAACTGAGCCACCCGCCGCTTCAATCTTTTGCTTCGCGCCTTCGCTTACACGAGTTACTGTGACTTTCAAAGCTTTGGAAATCTCTCCATCGCCAAGAATCTTAATTTCGTCACAGACAACCTTCACCAAACCACACTCGCGAAGAGTGATAGGATTGACTTCAGCACCTGCCTCGAAGTAAGTGTTCAAGTCGCTCACGTTCACACCGAAAACTACCGGAGCAAACTTATTGTGAAACCCACGCTTTGGAATTCGACGTACGAGTGGCAAATCGCCACCGTTAAACATCGGATGTCGGGAGTAACCGCTTCGGGACTTGTGTCCGTTGTGACCACGAGTCGCAGTCTTACCCATACCCGAGCCCACACCGCGACCAACGCGACGACGTGCTTTGTGCTTTACAATACCTACGTGTACATCATGTTCATTCATGACAAAGTCACTCCTCGCAGACGCTCAACGTCTTCCTTAGTTCGCAATTTCTTCAAAGCGTCAAAAGTGGCTTTGATCAGAACGGTCGGATTATTCGACCGAAAACTTTTAGTCAAAATATCTTTGATGCCTGCTGCTTCGCAAACCGATCGAACAGCCTGACCTGCGATGATACCTGTACCAGGGCTAGCTGGCATCAACAATACGTGTGCTGCACCATAGTGGCCCGATACAGCATGTGGAATACTACCATCCACAATTGGAATCTGAATTTGTTCGCGGCCAGCTTGTTTTTGGGCCTTCGCTACGCTTGGCGGAACTTCGTTCGCCTTGCCATAACCATACCCAACCTTACCTTTTCCATCACCAACTACAACCAATGCAGCAAAGCTAAAGCGACGCCCGCCCTTTACGACCGCAGCACAACGCTTGATCTTGAGGACACGATCGATAACGCCGTCTTGTTGGTTTTTATCACTGGCTTGTGCCACGCTAAATCTCCGGTAAACCCGACTCGAACAAACTACTCAAAACTTGGCTAAGCATTCATCACTGAACGCAACAACATAACCATCTTTAGAACTTTAGACCAGCCTCGCGAGCGGCATCAGCCAACGCAGCAACTCGTCCGTGATACTTGCAATGTCCTCGATCGAAGCAAACCTCCGAAACGCCGGCAGCAATCGCTCTCTCAGCGATCACTTTGCCAAGGATAGACGCAGCAGCACAGTTCCCGCCATAACCGATCTTCTCTCGAAGACCCTTGTCACGCGTGGTAGCCGACGCAATCGTTCGTCCCGCTTCGTCATCAATGATCTGAACGCTAATATTCTTCAACGTCCGATTGACGCACAGCCGCGGCCGAGTAGCCGAACCTGTCATTCGATTCCGAACACGGAAGCCACGTCGTTCACGTTGGCCGTTGATTACTCTTCGCAAATCCACTTTAAATTTCCTTCAACAATCTTTTGGCGACGTGGCTAAAGTACACGTCCAGCAATTGTATTTCTTTTTTCGAAAAATGACCCGTACGATGCAACCGGAAAGCTCTTAGGCAGAGCATCACCAATTATGTAGCGCTCTTACCAGCCTTAATCTTGACAACTTCACCCTGATATCGAACTCCCTTGCCCTTGTAAGGCTCAGGCTTTCTCAAGGCTCGCACCTCAGCAGCAAACTGCCCAACCTTCTGCTTGTCACAACCCTTCACAACAACGTGCGTCTGGTCTGGGCAGGTAACTTCCAAGCCTTCCGGAATCTCTTTTTGCAATTCGTTAGCAAAGCCAACTCGTAGCTGCAAAACCCTGCCTTTGATCGCAGCGAGGTAACCGACGCCGATGATCTCAAGCTTCTTCTCGTAGCCGTTCTTGACGCCCAGGATCATGTTGTTGACGATCGCACGAGTCAAACCATGGAACGCACGGCTTGTTCGCTCTTCATTGTGTCGTTCAACCAAAACCGACTTACCGTCTTCCGACACCGTTACAGCTACTTCAGGCCGATGCGAAAACGAAAGCTTCCCCTTGGGACCTTCCACTTCGACAGTACCGTTCTGAACCACGACCTTAACGCCGTCGACTACGGTTACGGGCTTTCTTCCAATACGTGACATGTTACTACACCAATTCCAATTAGCTAATTTCGCAAAGAATCTCGCCGCCCAGCTTCTGCTGGCGGGCTTCGCGATCGCTCACTACGCCCTTTGATGTGCTGATGATGGTAATTCCCATCCCGTTCATAACTGGCCGCAACTCTACGCACTTGGCATAAACTCGCCGACCAGGCTTACTAACTCGTTTGATAGTTTGAATCACTTGCTCGCCGTTTGGACCGTACTTAAGCTCAAGGCGAAGAATCTTGGAAGGTTCCCCATCGACTTCGGAGAAGTCCCAAATGTAGCCTTCACGCTTCAAAACCTCGGCAACACCCTTGCGTCCCTTGGACAAAGGCATGTCCACAAACTGCCGCTCAACACGGACAGCATTGCGAATTCGGGTGAGCATATCTGCGATTGGATCTGTTAACATATAATTCAATACCCCTTTCTTTACCAACTGGCCTTACGAACGCCGGGGATGAGTCCTTTATCCGCGAGGTTGCGGAAACAAATTCGGCAGATGCCGAACTTGCGATACACCGCTCTCGGACGTCCACACAGCTTGCAACGATTCTCTTGTCGAGACGAAAACTTCGGCTCTCGATTCGCTTTAGCAATTTTACTCTTGCTGGCCACGGATATTGATTCCAAAAAAAACAGACGGTCAAAAACTTCGCGATCAACTCACTTCGAGTGGATCTGCAATAAATTTCCTAAGCAGTAACCTTAGGCTTCTTCGGTGCTCGGAACGGCATTCCGAACATTTCTAGCAATGCAAATGCTTGATCGTTATCCGGAGCACTCGTGATGATGCAAATGTTCATCCCTTGTGGTCGGGTGTACTTATCTGGGTTCAGGTCAGGGAAAACCAACTGCTCGGACAAACCAAGACTGTAATTTCCCTTACCATCAAACGCGGTACGGCTGACACCACGGAAGTCACGAACTCGAGGAAGAACCAAGCTTACAAGCCGGTCTAAAAATTCGTACATCCGTGCCCGTCGCAAAGTCACCTTACATCCGATCGGCACGCCTTCTCGCAAGCGGAAACCTGCCACCGAAAGCCTCGCGATTGTCATCACTGGCTTTTGACCAGCAATATCGGTCATGGCCTCGTAAGCGATTTCCAAGTGCTTCTTGTCTTGCATCGCCGAACCAACACCCATGTTGATCACGATCTTCTCAAGACGAGGAATCGCGTTCACATTGGAGATCGACAATTTCTCCGCCAACTGCGGACGAATTATGTTTTGGTAACGTTCTTGTAATCGTGGGATCATTATTCAAACCAGTACTGAAACTAAACCTTCGCTGCTCGTGCAGCACGTGGTGGGGAAATCATGCCCAGGGAAACGCCACTCTTCTTGCTGTATCTTTCCTTCGTCCCATCCGCGAGGAACCTAACGCCAATCCTCGTCGGCTTGCCCGTTTGAGGATCAACGATTGCTACGTTCGACGCATCGATTCCGACTTCCTTCGACAAACGTCCACCCTGAGGATTACGTTGCGACTTCTTCACGTGCTTGTAGACTCGGTTGAGTCCTTCCACAACGATCCGATTCTTCTCGCGATCGACTTTCAGAACCTTACCTTTTTGTCCAGCGTCTCGGCCGGCCAGGACGATTACCTCGTCATTTACTCGAATCAACACTTAAACTACCTCGCTCGCTAGGGAGACAATCTTCGTAAAGCTTTTCTCACGCAGCTCACGTGCTACGGCACCGAAAATACGAGTGCCGCGAGGGTTGCTGTCCTTGTCGATCAGAACCACTGCGTTGCTATCAAACTTGATGTAACTTCCGTCCGCTCGACGGCAAGGCGTCTTGGTCCGAACGATAACCGCCCGAACAATCGCCTTCTTTTTGACTTCACTACCTGGGATCACGCTCTTAACCGAGCAAATGATGGTGTCACCAATCCCAGCAAAACGTCGACGCGTTCCACCAAGGACCTTGATGCACATAACTTCTTTTGCACCGGTATTGTCGGCGACAACCAAACGGCTCTCTTGTTGAATCATTTTCTTAGTTCGCCTCTCCTTGAGAACCGCCTGAAACTGCATCACCGGTCAGGGCTGTCATCGTTGCAACGACATCACCGCCTTCGCGACGAGCAGCTCGCAAAGCGGCCACGTCCACTTCTTTGCTCTTCTCGACGATCCGAACCAAAGTCCATCGCTTCAACTTTGACAACGGTCGCGACTCTTCAATCTCTACCTTGTCGCCGATAGACGAAACGTTCTCTTCATCGTGTGCATGACACACCGTCTTGCGGCGAATAATCTTGGAATACTTCTTATGCCGAACGATCCGTTCGATCTCGACTCGTCGAGTCTTGGACGCCTTGTCGCCTGTCACGACACCTACTAATAAACGACGCATAAAATGTACTACCGTGTAAAACTGGAACTCAAATAATCGTTTAGTGCAACCAGCACCATCAACCTGAACAATCGACCGCTACTAAGCCTTCGCCGACAATCGCTGAGCTTGAATCGTTCGAGCTCGTGCAATCAAGCGTCGATTCTTACGCATCATTGTTGGCGTCGCCATCTTCTCAGTTTGCGATTGAATACGCAAACGGAAAATTGTCTCGGCAGACTCCTTGACGGTCAGCTCAAGCTGCTCGTCACTCATCTCACGTAATTCACTAGCTTTCATCACTACAACCTTTACGAACTTCTTCAATGCTTCGACGTCCAACCCTGCGGTTACGCCGACTCTAAACAGGTCGACGTCTAACCATTCGAACTTTGATCGGCATCTTAGCCGCCAAACGAGCGAAACAAACCTTTGCTTGGGCTTCGGTAACACCTGCTAGTTCATAAAGAACGGTCCCAGGCTTCACTACTGCTACCCAGTATTCTGGCTCCCCTTTTCCTTTACCCATCCGCGTTTCCAGCGGCTTGGAAGAAATTGGCTTGTCAGGAAAAATCCGAATATACAACCGACCTTCACCACGCACGTATTGATTGGCAGCAATCCGACCCGCTTCGATTGTCTGGGCTCGAATCCAACCACCTTGAAGTGACTGAAGACCGAACTCACCAAAAACAACCTTATTACCGCGGGTCGCGTTACCTTTTATACGTCCTCTTTGGCTTTTTCGGTGCTTGACCCTCTTGGGCATCAGCGCCATCTTTACCGTCTCCCGCGTACGAACCTTGGTTTACCCACACTTGTATTCCGATGTTTCCCTGAGGGGTGGACGCCTCGGCAAAACCGTAATTAATCTTGGCCTGGATTGTGCTCAATGGTAGAGCACCCGCATTGCCTTTTTCGCATCGTGCCATTTCAGCACCGCCGAGTCGCCCCGACATTTGTATCTTGATACCCTTCGCACCGGCATCCATCGAGGTATCGATGGCACGTTTCATGGTGCGTCGGAAGCTTGAACGCTTCATGAGTTGCTGAGCAATGTCTTCAGCAATCAGCTGTCCATAAATCTCAGGCCGACCAACTTCTTCAATCTTCAAGTTGACTCGACGACCGATCAAGTTTTGTAGCTCTTCTTGAAGAACTTCGGCTTCTTGACCCTTCTTACCGATAATCAAACCAGGCCGTGCTACGAACAAGAAGACTCGAACTTCATCTCGAGTCCGCTCAATCTCAATTCGATCAATACCAGCTTGGCGGTACGATTGCTTGGTCGGGTGGTTCTTGATGAACTTACGGATCTTTTGGTCTTCCACCAAAAGCTCAGCAAAGTCCTTTTTCCCAGCATACCATCGGCTCTTCCAGCCCATGACGATACCAGTACGGAAACCGATTGGATTTACTTTTTGTCCCATGACTCGTAGTCCTAATCTTCCAGAGTATCGAGGGTGACAGTGATATGACTTGTACGCTTCAAAATTCCAAATGCCTGACCACGCGACATCGCTCGGATCCGCTTCATAACCGGACCACCATCGATGTGTGCTTCGACAACAACCAACTCTTCAGGGTTGATCGACTTGCCACCGTTCTGGTCAGGGTCTTGAGCGTTGCCGATAGCACTCTTCAAAACAACTTCCAGCAAACGTGCACCGCGAGCAGGTTGGTATCTCAATAGATCCAACGCTTCGTCAGCGAATTTACCTCGCACCATGTTTGCCAAAGGTCGGACCTTGCGGGCCGAGATTTGTGCATGTCGGTGGCATGATTGATAAGACATTTCTACAACTACTCCAAACAAATCCAGCTGAAATCGCAACCGATGCGACGAAGCAAAAACTATCTCTTATTTCCCTTGCCGCCGTGGCCACGGAAAGTTCGCGTTGGAGCGAACTCACCCAGCTTGTGGCCGACCATATCTTCCGTCACAAGGACCTTCAAATGAGCCTTGCCGTTATGAACCATGAACGTCGCACCCACAAACTCAGGAACAATCGTGCAACGACGAGCCCAAGTGGTAATAGGAGCGGTGTTGCCAACTTTCTGAAACTTGGCAAACAGCTTCGGGTCTACAAACGGACCTTTTTTTGTCGAACGTCCCATAACTCAAATAACTTGATCGAAAGGTTTATAAATCTAACTTGTAACTGAAACCAACTTACCGAAGCTTCAACTGACCATAACGTCGCGACTTACGTCGACGAATAATAGCCGAATTGGATGGCTTTCGCGGAGTACGCGTTCCGCCGCCCTTGGCTGGAACACCGGTCGGACTAACAGGATGTCGCCCACCCTTAGTTCGACCTTCACCACCACCGTGCGGGTGATCGTGCGGATTCATCGCAGTTCCTCGAACGTGCGGTCTCCAACCCAACCAACGATTTCGTCCTGCTTTACCGATGCGAATTGAATCGTGATCAGTATTGCTACACTTGCCGATGGTCGCACGGCACTTATTAGGCACTCGGCGAATTTCACCACTTGGCAATTGCAACTGGGCCCAGGTACCTTCTCGAGCCATTAACACAGCAGAAGTCCCAGCACTTCGGCACAAAGCTGCACCTCGACCTGGCTGCATCTCGATACAGCAGATCTCAGTCCCAGGCGGAATATTCTTCATCGGCATGCTGTTTCCAACTACCGGAGCAGCATCTGCACCGTTGTGAACAGTCTGCCCAGCCTTCAACCCATCGGGAGCAACAATATATCGCTTCTCACCGTCAGCATAGTGAAGCAAGGCAATACGGGCCGAACGATTTGGATCATACTGAATCGAATCAACCTTTGCAGGGATCCCATCCTTGGTTCGATGAAAATCGATGATCCGATACATTTGCTTGTGCCCACCGCCACGGTGACGAGCGGTGATAAAGCCTTGATTATTCCGTCCACCATGTCGCTTGAGGCGTATCATGAGGTTCTTCTCGGGAACTGCACCTGGTGTCAATTCCGCAAAGTCGCTCACGGACGAATTGCGTCGCCCGGCTGACGTTGGTTTGTATACTCGAATTCCCATGACTATTTCCTAAATGTATCTTGCAGCGACTGCCACTTCCAACAGGTACTGAATCACCAACTGACGACCTAACCTACGACTTAAAAGAACTCCAACTTGTGCTCAGGCCCAAGCTTGACAATCGCCTTCTTCCAAGTCTTTGTATAACCCATCTTGAAGCGGCTTCGACGAGCCTTACCCTTTCGGGTTTGCGTCGCAACAGCAACCACTTTGACATTAAACAATTCTTCGACCGCAGCCTTAATCTCGTCCTTAGTCGCCTGAGGATGAACTTCGAAGCCGTATCGATTGTGCCGTGTCGCTTGATGAACACCCTTCTCGCTTACCAACGGCTTCACAACCACCTGATAAGGAGTCAGCTCTAATTTTCGCTCGACAACCGCTGCCATAATATTTTCTCAACTATTCTTATTGCTCGAAATCAACGAGCACAGCAAAACAAAACTAAGCAGGATCTGCTGCTACCGCACTTGCACGACTAGCAATCCAATCTAACGCTTCCTTCGTCAACACCAACTTCTTGGGTCGGAGGACAGTCAAAGCGTTCAAATCCGAAACTGGCTGCACATTCAAGCCAGGAATGTTTCTTCCACTCATGTACACATTTTGATCAACACCACCGGTCGCAAGAGTCGTAGTCACACCTTCCAACCCGAGCGCCTTCATCACACCGGCCATCACGCTTGTCTTCGGGGCAGCCATCGCAAGCCCCTGAACGACAATAACACTTTCGCTCTCGATTTTCGAGGCAATCGCCATTCGAGTAGCAGCCTGAACCGCCTTGCGAGGCAATCGATAGTAATACGATCGAGGCTGACGAGCATTGATATGCCCACCACCACGACGAACACCGCTTCGCTTCGAACCAGCTCGAGCGTTACCGGTACCCTTTTGCTTGTACATCTTCTTGGTCGAACCAGACACTTCACCACGTGTCTTGGTTTTATTGCTTCCTTGACGCTGATTGGCCAAGTACATCACAACCGCCTCGTGAAGCAATTGCTTGGTAATTTTCGGGGCAATCGCACGAGGATCGATTTGGTAATCACCAACCTTCGCACCAGCCATGTCATAAATCGGAAGCGTAACCATTTTTATTTTCTACTCTCGAGTCCAATCGACCGTTTCAACGAACCGCAAAACTCAACCAACCGACTCTAAATCCCAGAAGACCAAACCTAGCCAACCTTATTCGACTCGCGAATCACCAAATACCCGCCAGCAGCACCTGGAACAGCACCGCGAACGAGAAGGAGATTATTTTCCGCGTCAATTCGAACAACCTTCAAATTTCGCATTGTCATATTGTCGTTACCATAACGACCAGCCATCTTTCGGCCTTTGAACAAGTGCCCTGGATAAGTACCAGCCTGAGTACCCCCGGCATGACGGTGAACCTTCTTCACACCGTGAGTCGCTCGCTGACCAGCGAAGTTATGTCGCTTCATAACCCCAGCAGTACCGCAACCCTTCGTGACACCCGAGACGTCAACCGACTTCATGCCTTCAAAGACATTGACGGTAACCTCACCGCCAACTTCAAGCCCCTCTGCATTGCGGAACTCACGAACAAATCGCTTTGGCTCACAACCAGCCTTTGCAACAGGAGCAACGCCAGCCTCAGCTAGCTTCTTGGCCCGAGCACTGCCAATATCAGCAACATGGCCACGCTCACTGCGGGAAGAAAGGCGACGGGGCTTATCCAAAAAGCCCAATTGAGCTGCAACATACCCATCACGATCAACGGTTCGCACTTGCAAGACCTTGCATGGACCAGCCTGAATCACCGTTACGGGGACTGCTGCACCAGTTTCGTCAAATATCTGAGTCATTCCGACCTTACGGCCGAGGATTCCCTTGGTCATTGCTTTATTCCGTTGATCATGTTGCCTAGAGGGACCGTCCGAGCTAAACAACCTAGCCGAACTAGGCCGAACTGCACCAAAGCAGCCACACTCAGGGTTACCCTCGAGACTTCCAAGTCATAATTGGCTGGAGCCCGAAGATTATGGAAACTATAAAAACTATCTCGAAGTCGCTTTGATCTTGATATCTACGCCCGCAGGAAGACTGAGCTTGTTCAAAGCCTCAATAGTCTTTGCAGTCGCTTGCTTGATATCGATCAATCGCTTGTGAGTTCGAATCTCGAATTGCTGACGAGCTTTTTTGTCAATGTTTGGGCCAGAAAGAACGGTATAACGCTCAATTCGTGTTGGCAAAGGAATTGGACCGTGAACTTCGGAGTGAGTCCGCTTGGCCGTATCGACGATTTCCATTGCACTTTGATCTAGGACCGCGTGGTCGTAAGCTTCCATGCGAATGCGAATAACTTCGTGTGAAACGGAGGACACAGTATTACCTTTGTAAACGAACCAGACCGTCCTTGAAGACCCTCAACACAAACGCGTTGGAATCACCGGGACCAATAACAAAAGCTCTTCAGCAGTTGCGAAGAGCGGAGAAAGATAGAGAGGATGAGGCCGGTCGTCAACGCCAAAAGTGATTTATGAAGATTGAATTTTGTTTTGAGGCGACTTTTTCCTAGTTTCTAAGGAATTCATGGCTTTTTCTATTGAAACATTTTTGCGCGGAAATGAAATTTCTGTGCGGATGCGACCTCAGAGACCCGGCGACAAAGAGGGCGTTTTTCCTGAGCCTTATCCGATGGCCCCCGGAGCGTGGAAACAGGTTACGACGAAACCAATTGATAGCATTGTTGCACCGAGATTTCTTGGGACATCTTTCGCGTACCGCTGTGTCTCGACTATTTTGATTCCAGCCACAAAACCGGTTATTCACTGACGACGCAATGGGCCAGAATCGACACAAAAACCACGGAAATGCTAGCTTTTTCATCGTGGCCTCATCAGAGGGGAGCCCCCCCCCATAAGCAGGGAGTGTCGCTTGTGACGCCACGCTCCTCGGCTCGTGCTGGGACCGAAGCTTCGGCAGGTAATGCGTCACTTGGGAGCTATCCGGATCTTGCCACGTGCTGATCTGTACGTGGCCCGGGCTTGCAGCCGGCTTAACAAAAAGCAAACAAATCACAACAGGTGGCGACTCTTGGCCTCCAAATACTGATTCACCAGTGGAGCCGTTAGCTGCTCCGGAAAAGCATCAACAACGAGAATTCCTCTTTGCCTCATGGTTTGGAGAACCTCATTTCTCCACGTAAGCAGCTCTGCGGCGGCGGCAGAGCGGTACAAAACCGTCTCGTCCATGTCTGGATAATCGGCGTAATCAAAGATGCGGTGATCTCTCAATAACACGAGAATCGGCAGATGTCTTCCTGAAAGATTTGCCAGATAGTCTGTGATTTGATTGGCAGACAGTACGTCGATCACGTTGGTTATAAGGACCACCATCGATCGACGCCTGCAGTGATTCGATAGGTGAAGGAATGCCAAGTCAAATCTAGATTGGACAAAACTTGGAAAGCGGTCGTACGTTGCATGCAGGAGTCTATTCATGTGCCTTCCACCAGCCGACGAAGGAACATAATCGTGAACGCGATCAGAAAAGCAGGTTAACCCTACCGAATCACGTTGATGCAGCGCCACATAGCTGAGCATGAGCATGGAGTTAAATGCGTAATCCACGAGGCTTAACCCCTGATACTCGTTGGTCATCATTCTGCCGCAATCAATCATGAAATGAATGCGTTGACTTTGGTCTGCTTGATACTGCTTGACTGTCAACCGGCTCCGCCTCGCAGTGCTCCTCCAGTCAATGTGGCGATAGTTGTCGCCTTCGGCGTAATCGCGAAGTCGCTCGAAATTGTTATCCTGACCAATCCGCCGAGTTTTCCTGACACCGATCAGGCTCAGGCGATTTGTTTTTGCAAGTACGGCATACTCGGAAAGCTGCTTCATGTCCGGATAGACTCGTAAAGAATCCACTACGGGGCGATCAACAAATCGAACCCAAAGACCAAGCCATGTGTGAAGTCGGAAATAGATTTTTTGCAGTTCAAACGCACCACGGCGGTTGGAACGGAGCGAATATCGAACCTGAGCTTGCTTTTTGGGCGGCAACACGATTCGCATGCTGTCGGGCGTCGAAGTGATTCCGTCAGGCTGGTCATCGCGCACATCGATCGTCCATTTTGTGACTGAATCGTTATCGATTTCAATCTGTACTTCGTGAGGTTTCGCCAACGAAGCAGATCGCTTCATAAGCCGACGCACCCTGAGTCTGCATGGTCGCAAAAGGGGCAATAGATCCGCAGCTAATACGGCGACCCCGATCACATCAAAAAAGACTACCAGGGTCGCGATACCTGGATAAACGGTTGAAAGTACCGAAAGAAATGCAATCGGAACAAAAATCAGCAACCAACGCAACGTGGGGAAAATCTTACCGAAGTAAGCTAAGCCAACAGGCAAACACGCGGTCGCTGCAACAAATAGCCACGGCAGCAACTCCATGCCGCTCTTCACGAAAGAAACCCAACTATTATCGATCAATGTGGCGGTTCCTGGCTATTAGCCCATGCGGATTAGTCGAGAGTTCAATTCATAAAAGCTCTGCGAACTCCATCATACCGAATTCCGGTTTCGCATACACACGACTCATTATGAATTGAAACGTTCGCCCGAAAACCTCATCAACGTGAGAACCAATGGCCCAAGAATCATGTTGCGTCTACTTTTTTCCGGCGTGTTTTCTCCGTTGAAAAACCCAAGCTCCCATGCTCATGCTGGCCAACAACATGATCGTGCTGGGTTCTGGAACAGCGACTCCAATTCGCAAGCTCCCGGTGGAGTAAAGCACGCTAGTATCCCAAGCTAACCCAGAAGCCAAGGTGGGCAAATCATACTGCGAGAATTGCCCGATTGAGCTTGAAAAATCTAGGATATCAAAGCTGTCACCCAACCCAAGTGTCGCCCCGTTTTGAGCCAAGCTTAATTCTAAAGTTCCACCGAATGTTGCGGACCCAAGAATCGACAGCCGATCAAAGCTGGAACGATTGCCGATCTCGAGGCTCAGCTTCGACAACGAGTCCATCGTGAGATCTTGCTCAACCACGAATGTGCTGTGGCCAGTAAATACTCCTTGGCTGCTCGAATAACTGATGCCATCGAACCATGTTCGATCGTCACCAACCGTACCACCGAAGTCATCAATAAAAACCGATATCAATCCATTGGGGTCCGCAACAAATTGGCCTAAGTCACCGGACCACATTCGCCGGTTGCCTTCGGATGACAAAGGTTGTGTACCATAGGGCAAAGTGCTTGGAGCAATTCCGTCTGTCGCCCCCGCAAAAGCGTCGGTCGGGGAATCAAAAAGGGTTAAACTAGCGGGAGATGCTCCAGCAAAAATCCTCCAAGTTGATCCATCAGCATCCCAATAGTTTGCATAGAGTTGATACTCTTGACCGGGAGTAAGCCCGCTAATTGTGGTTCTTAAAGTTGGCAGCGTTGCAGGACTTGCAGCACCGCCCTGAATCACCCCACCTTGGTTACCCAAACCAGTGCGGAAAAGCCACGCTGAAGCATCCGCAGAACTGGTACTCGAGGCTGGATTAAAGGCGGCACCAGAGGCTAGTGTTGTGTTGCCGTTAACTCCGGTCGTTGCATCCACATAAATCAGTGAGCGAGCACCGGTGATGCTGGAAAGCCCGACTTGGATGACTGATCCCCCCGTGGCGACAAGGCTGCCTCTCATCGTGCCCTCGCCGATGATCGTCGAGTTACTTAAGTTTAGATCACCATTGAAAACAGAGTTTGCGGCCAGTCGAACTGTCGAGGCTTGCGATGCCGAAACGTTTCCAACGATACTGCCATCGACCAGGAGTGTCTTGCCCTCAATTCCGAAAACGCCGCTTGTTAGCCCCGTCACATCGAGAGTTCCTTGGCCGGCGACTTGTATGGTTTGGGTGCCCGATAGTTGAGTGCTACCGATAAGCGCCAAGGTCCCACGACCAACCAACGTATCTCCGGTATAGGTGTTGTTACCGTTACCCAACGTAACACTCGCTCCACCGATTACACGCAAGCCACCACTTCCCGCAATTCCACCCGCACCGGTTAATTGGTAGTTTTTCGATTCGTTTGCAAACGCAACTGACATGGGGGTTACCGTCGACTGGACGTTTACGGCAGTGGACGCGGCTGAGTCGGTGAATGTAACTTCGTCGCCCGATTGAAACGCGTCCGAAAGGTTGCCCCCGCTGTCCCAATTCGGCGTGGTTGAATTATTCCAAAGTGTTACACCACCAGCGGCATCGCCACGCCAAACCAAGGCTTTGGGATCCGTCGCAGCGAAATTAATCCCGACGACTTCAGTCGACCAATTGGTGAACGTAGTGTAATCACCCCTTAGCCACGTTAACGCTGTGTTCTGGCCATTCCAATTGGGGACCACTGGCCGAAGGTTATCCATCGTGGAATTTTCGGTGATCGCTGACCAATCCCAGGATTTTCCAAAGTCACGTGTAAAGCCTTTGTACAATTCATAATTGGCTGTGGCTAAGTTGTTTCGTGGATCGATCGGCGTCGACATATAAACGACATTTGGATTGTCTGGATCGATCGATGCCAAGCCGGTGTAATCATTCTCGGGCGAATACAAAAAACCACCTGCCCGGGCCATTTCGTTGACTTGCCAATTCACGCCATCGTATCGAGCGTAGAGAAATCGATGGTCTTGGTCGCTGTCATTCACCCGCGTCGAAATAATCCCGACAGGGTTGCCTGTCTTATCTACTTCTAGATTGATTGTCCATGCGCGGTTGAGTGTTGTCCCCCCGAACTGCGAACCGTTCCGAAAAACGGTTGTTAGCGTTGCGGGTGCTACTCCGTTGGCATCAAACAAATTGCTATCGGCGACGGAGCCGTCCATGCGATGGAGCACCCCATCTTTGACATATCCTCCGTAGACACTATTGGCAAAATTCCTCGGATGACGTTCTGTCGTGATCAGGAATATCTTTTGTCCGTTAGATGCATATCGGACATAAGGTCTATCACTGCCGCCCCCTTCAGTCAGTAGCTTCCCCGCATTCGTCCAAGAAGTACCATTGTTCGAGGAAATCTGAACGTTTGGATCAAAATTGATTGTACGAGTGAAATTGTATAAACGGCCAGCACCGTTGTTATCGTTCGGTAGAAAATAAACATTGTTGTAAGTCGTCCCCGCACCGTTGTTGATCGTTTGCTCGGCTCCCCAACTCGTTGGGTCATTCGGATTGGTTGAAACTCTCCAGCGCGTGATGCTATCGGTACCATGACGAGAATACATTGCCAAATATCGGCCATCAGGACGCTGGTACAGTGCTGCTGAATTGTGATCGTCCTGCTCCAACTGATTTGCCAGTTCAAAGTGACCTTGCGTTCCTGTTGTCAGATTTCTCCATAACAAATCGATGTCACCATTTTCCGGTGCCGGTCCTGCAGAAACCGAACTTACTATAAGCCGAGGGTCATTTGGATTGCTTAAGTCCATAATTGCTCGCTCGTCCTCGAACCAACTCCACACCCCATTTGGCGCCGCGGTTGTATTAGTCAACGTGAATAGGTTGCCATTCACCCGATCAACTTGAGCGAACGCTTGCTGGGAGCAAGCACAAAAACATATTCCCAAGATTAGAATCGAACGTGATATGGTGGAGAAGGAAAGCGACATTGAGCAACAGGTTCGATTTTGAACAAAATGATTTTGAAATAAGCTTGACACAAGGAAACACAGACTTCGCGAAGCTTCTCTCGATAAATGTTTCGATGCTTGCTGCTAAGCACAAGTGACTAGTTACGTTGGATTGGTACTTTTGCTTTAAGTGTTACGCCACTCGCAACCAATGCGTCATAGAGCGTGCATCCGGATACAAGGCTAAGTTAAGTTGACATGCATCATGAGGTGTATGCGTCACTGTCCCCGTGACGCAAGAAGTCCGCTCAAGTGAGAACAAGGGTCGCCCGTCCACCGTAGGTGATTACGTATCGATGTTAATGGCAAGCAACTGTCATCAAAATCGATGGAAGTAATTCCTTTCAATTCACCCCCAACTTCGCTTTAAGAGTAGTTGAAGCTCACACAATCAGAAAGTACGGAGGGGAGCTGAAATTCACGCTGTCGCTTTTTCAAGAGGCAAGCGGGTACCCTAAACGCTTGATATGGTACTCCGATGTAAACGCCACTGAAGAGCTTACAATCTTGGGCTGATGACTTTTGCACCGAAGGTCGATTGCAGGTGGTGTCGGCTTTGCAAACTTTTTTTCCGCCCCCCGCCGTGTACCAACTCTTCCAAGTGACTGCTCAGCAGCATAAGCACTCCGAATAAGCCCCCCCCCGTCCAGGGGAAAGCCAT
>JAIYDQ010000163.1 GCA_027487375.1 Planctomycetaceae bacterium | reverse complement strand
TGCGTTATCAACTAGCAAGAATGGCAGACTCTAACAACCAAGCCTACGACGAATTTATAACTTTTCTGAAGGCAATGGATGATTGCTACGCATTCTTCCGCGATCGAATGCGATTTCAGATTGGCGACTCGCACGATATCGCGGACTTGTTCCACCTTGAAATGCAGTATTCGTATCATGCGACGGACCCTGAGTTGAAAACAACGAATCGTGAAGTTGCGATCGCCAGGCTGAATCGGCTGGAATCTGAGATGAGGGATATCGCTCGTGTTTGGCTCCAACGTCATCCAACTGATATAAGCCTTTTAAATTCAATAACAATGCGAGCCACAGAGATCTTGAATCCGCCACTTCCTGACTGAATCTCGAGCATCCGGCTGAATCAGCGGCGATCAAGAACGTACTATTCCGATCGGACGAAGTCGTGCCATTGATAACCATCGGGTAGGGTGTCGGAAGAAGAGAATTCCAAATGCAAGATTCGTCGATGCATTCGCGTCCCTTCATGTGAAGAGCCGCTGGAGTGACTGATCAACGGCCGCATGGCTAAGACATCACCTGCATTGGCATGGATCGTCACCGCATGGTCAACGCCGACCCCGACGCTGTCGCTGGCAACGTGCGAACCGGGGACTACTCGAAGCGGTCCATTTTCGTCGGTCACTTCATCAAGATGAATCCGAAGCGTCAGCATCTGATGAAGAATTTCATCGCTGGCGATCATATGTGGTACACCTGCTTTAATGGTTGGCCGTGTCAATAATGTCGACTTGGCGAGGTGTTCTTTTACAGCAATCGACGTGTCTTTGTGCCATGGTAGATTCCAAGTGCGTTCCGGAGGCTTGTCGAAAAACAAAGCTCTGACCAAGCCGCATTCATCGCCAAGCTGTTCACGCAATAGCGACATCATCAGACCACTCTTCCAAACCGTTGAGATTTCTGGAACGGAATCAATTAGATTCCTCGCTGCGTATACGTGCCCGCGACTCGATCGAGCCCGCACTGATTGCGAGTCGTCTTCAAAAGCGTCATGAAAAACGGCCAACAATCGCTGGATCGTAATGGCGTCAACCGCTTGGTGCAGAATACAAAATCCATCTCGCTCTAGATTCAATTCAGTTGCCAACATTGCGACTTCCTAAAAGAGACACAAATAAACTTGTTAGTCATGAACGATAACTGTTTCATCGAGAAGGCCACTTCCAACCATACTGACTCAGCAAGTCGGCATCCTTCAGAACTGTGGCTCCATCATTCTTTTCTAGTCTAATTGGGACGCAAATGTCATCCGATTCTAATTCTGCAACCAGCGTTGGGTTGTGACTAACCACGATCAGTTGACTATTATTCGCGGCGAATTTGATCAGACGTCCTAACGCTGGAATCAGATCCGGATGCAAACTGTTTTCTGGTTCATTCAAGACCATCAACTCAGGTGGACGTGGAGTCAGCAATGCAGCAACGAGAAGCAAGAAACGCAACGTCCCGTCAGACAACTCGGATGCACTCAAATCGCGAAGGATTCCTGGCTGCCTCAATGCGACGTACATACCGGATTCGTTAGATCCGATCCGAATCGCCGATCCTGGGAAAGCGTCATCGATGGCACGATCAAGTCCATCATGATCCCCAATTTCACGAATGGTTTGCAGGGCTGATGCCAAGTCGTGGCCGTCTGCAGACATGACTGGAGTAAACGTAGCGATGGAAGGGCGACGGACTGAAGAGCCTCCGTCAACGCGGAACGTATCGTAGAAACGCCAAGAGCGTATCTTCTCTCGTACAACAATCAACTCGGGTGCATGAAATGGATCCGAGTACTCAGACAACATGCTGGCATGCCGAGATAAGGAAAGATCGACATCTACCCATTTTCCTCCCCCAGCCCGTGTTCGAAGAGTCGAGGTTCTTCGGTCAGCACAAAGCGATTTGGCTTCCATACCCACACCGTTCCATAAACACTCCCGTTTTACTTCCGCGTCAAAATCGAAAGCCGACTGTGAAGGAATCGGTAAGCCTAAATCGACACAATAGGTAAACGGATACGAAGAGAAACCGAGTCGGAGGCTGACGGGCTCTTTGCCGTTTGACTTCACGCCGGCCCACCGCACCGAACTGAAGCCACCTTCAAGAGCAAGCGATTCTGAGAGCCGACCCGCTGCGGCATCAGCGATCAACTTGAGCGCTCGATACACGTTAGACTTCCCGGTACCATTGGCACCCGTGATGACCGTGAGCTGCCCCAGTCGCAGAATGATGGAATGGATGGACCGGTACCCAGCGATTGCGATTTGGTCGATCAAGATTTGGTATGACTCTGTGTTTGGAAATCGTCAATGACGGGGTCAGCTGCGATGCGAATCAATTGTACCAACTCCTCATCCATGTAGCCGTAATCATCAGGTATGTCCAAAACATGGATCGTTAGGAACTTTGTTAGATCAGGGAAATTCGCTAACAATCGGCTTCGATGTTTCTGTTCCATTACAAGCACTAGGTCGGCCCATACTAGGTCGTTTTCCCGTATTGTCCGCACTGCCGAATTGGATGTACCACGCGAACGGACCGATACCCTCGCATCGTCGCGGTAGATAGCTTCGGCGGTGGGACTACGCCATTGATTCCTGCTACAAACGAAAAGGACTTTCAAACGAGCGCCCACCGTACTATTCCTTCCACGCACCGAAAGCTGCGAAGCAACTGTTTTTGTGCAATAGTTCAGCGATCATTGAATCGGATGAATTGAATGCCGCACTTGTCGAATGGAACACCTATCTTTATGACCAAAGTGACGACAAAGAGAATAGCACAAAACTTCTCGACGCGATCGGCTCGGCCGATGCATCTGCGTGTCTAATCCCCAACACTCGAGATTGGAATCAATCCAAATTGACCCCTGATTTTATGGTGCTCATGGGCTGCGTGGCAGATTATTGGAGCGATATTGGTATTCGCGAATGCGCACTGAAAAATGGTTGGAAGACAAGAAAAATCTCGGAATGTTGTCTTAGCTTTGGAGTTGACGAAGTTAAACGTATCAACCCCGTGGATCGGAGTGCCGACTCACGGGGATTGGGGATTACAGTAAACGCTTCTTGCTTGTGCGATGACAGGCAGTTCGAAGATCACTGTGTTGGATTCAACGCGGATTGCAGCTTTTTCCATACCTTGCGGCCGCATTGCGGGTCGAGGCGGACTAGTTGCTGGTTTCTTGTGTCGAATGTGGCTAGCTTCTTGCAAGGCTGCTTGGCGTAAACGAACGGCAAGCAAACGGCGACGACTTTGAAGGGTTGGCCGGCCTCGCTTGGGATGAAGCGGGTGCGAACCGGTTCGTCCAACGGAAGGATCGCTCCGGAGCAGGCCCATAGATACGAAGGAAGTTCTACAATCGTGGAGACTACAGTGATGTAGTCGCCTGGCTTGATGTCCTCTCCAGCGATTCTGGCTACGACGGTTGTCTGGAATTCGTTTTCAGTTGTAGTGTTCATTTTTCACATTGTTGTTCGAGAGTGTCTTGATCGGTGTTTCGATCCATGTGCGTGTAAAACCTGAGCTTGATATTCGACTAGCGAATACCAAGGAACATCCGAATTGATGATTTAGAATTACGACACATGATTGACTCTCGAGTAGCAACGTAAGTTGAAATGAAAATGATCAAGTGACTCGCCGCGAAGATTGGACTATCGCGGCGAGTCGGAAAATGACAACTGAACGAAGTATGTTGCTTAGATCGTTTCGCTGTTGATTGATGTAATCCAAACACGCAGTTCAGTTGACAGAGCCGACGACTGGATTCGCACCAGCATAGGTCCGCTTACAAGGCGGACGCCTTTCTCAGTCGAGCCACATCGGCGTGGTAGCTAAGAGCTTTGCGTTATTAGGAGAAAGCCGGCGCAGAAAGGTTCACTGAAAAACAAAATCGCCCTTGTAGCATTCACTACAAGGGCGATCCTTCTAAAGCAAGTTCACGACTCTGTCGGCTAAGCCTTCACTGTCGGAGTTTCTCGGGCCGAGCACGATGTTCATCTTGCCTGCCGTTGCGATCTTCTCAAGTACTTCGAGTTCACGAAGTCGCATCAAGGTTGGGTTGTCAGCTAATAGCTTTGCCGTGTTGGCTTGGCTACGCATGGCTGCCGTTTCCTCGCGTCGAGCGATCAAGTTTGCTTCGGCTGCTTTCTTGGCTTCAGTAACTCGATTCATCAGATCCTTCATATCGCCTGGGAGGATCACGTCCTTGATACCTACCGAACGAACTTCTAAACCTAAGACCGTTGCCTGCTCACGGACTTGTTGTTCAAGTTCTTGAGCTACATCGTCCTTGCCAGTTAAAAAGCTATCGAGCTCTCGACCTCCGATCACTGCTCGCAAAGCCAACTGCACCTCTCTGTACAGAGACTGGCGAACGTCGCTTGCTGCCGAAACCGCTCATCGAGCGTCCTTGATCGCGTAGGTCACCAACACGTTCATACGCAAAGTCACCTTGTCGAGTGTCATGATCTCCTGACCGCTGACATCGATTTGTGCTTCTCGCATATCCAGCTCGACCACGCGAGCATCTGCCGCTTCCTTCCAGAATGCGTACAGACCTGGATCGAGCTGATTAACATATCGACCGTCAACGAACAAAACACCCACACAATCGCGTTCGACTTTGCAAACGTCCAGCCACCGAGTTGCCTCGTTGACGCGAACGATGGACTTCAGCTCGTCATGCTCAAAGCGAGCCTTCCTAGCGTCGATCACTTCGATTCGCACTTCGCGAGCTCCCAGCCAGTAGGCGTGAAGGCCTGGACCAAGGATGCGAGCAAATCGACCATCGATCCACACGAGGGCTCGTTGGTAGTCCTTCAAGTCGACGACTTCTGCTAGGCCCTTGAGTACCCCAGACTTGACGATCACATCAAGCTGGTCATCAACGAGCCAAGGATCACGCGTGGATGCCACTCGAACACGAATCTTGTTCAATGGGTCGACGATCCAGTGCTTTCCAGCACCGAGCAAACCCTTGAACTCGCCATCGCGGAATTTCAAGCCAACCTCGTAGCTACGGACCATTATCTTCTTGACTAACATTGGGATCGCCTCCTTTCGTGATGGCAACAAATGAGCGGGTTCAAATTCGATTGAGTAGCAGGACTGGTTCAGTACCGTGCATGTTCGCTTAAATTGTCGTCAAAGTACGAATCATCGAAGTCAACCAATGTGTATATTGATTCAATCACTCCTCTTTTTAGAAGCGATTTTAAATGATGTATCAGCAGCCTCCACTGGTTCTTTGCTCGCACCTGGCACGCAACGCGATTGCTTTCTGCTTGTTTCTTTTCATTCAACAAGCCTCACTGATCGGCATTGCGCAAGAAAGCGATGCAGGAATCGCATCAAAGTATCCAGGTGATAAAGGAATTGAATCCGATCCGAGGGTGGTGCTCGCGGAGAACTTTGAAGACAACTTCGAAGGAATTGCTGCTCGATGGGATACAGTTCGTGACAAAGAGATTATGTCGCTGACAGAAGAAGTTCCTCCGGGTAGCTCCGGACGTCAGTCATTGCTAATGTCACAAGTTGCTGAGAAAGGTACTGGGGGAGATCTTTATCGGGTGTTCGAAGGTGCCGATCGGCTCTACACGCGTATGTATGTTCGCATCGCCGAAGATTGTGAACCTATCCATCATTTTGGTACGTGCGTTGGTGGAAACTTCCCTTCAACTCGATGGCCATCGGTGAAAGCGGGCCAACCAACGGATGGTGCAAAATCGTTTTGGCTAGGAATTGAACCATTCGGTCAATCTTGGCAATGGGACTACTACACGTACTGGTGTGAAATGCGTGGCAGTCCTCCGAAGGGTCAAACTTGGGGAAACTCCTTTATTCACAATCCAAAGCTCTCGGTTCGTCGCGGTGAGTGGACGTGTATTGAGGTGATGGTACAAATGAATGATGTCGGTCAATCGAATGGAGAACTTGCACTATGGATTGACGGATCCAAGGTAAGCCATCTAGGCCCTGGATTCCCGGTTGGAAAGTGGGAGTTCGACAAGTTTAAACCTGGCGTCGGTGGCGAGGGCGTCAAATGGAATCGCGAGACGGGAACGCGAGATTACTTCAAAACGGCTCCAGGAGGTGATCCATTTGAAGGCTTTCGCTTTCGAACGGATAAGAAGCTCAACATTAATTATGTTTGGCTTTACACCTACATCACCAAGGGTACGGCAGGGCATGTGAATCGAGTGTGGTTTGATGACGTCGTAGTCGCTCGCGAATACATTGGCCCCATCAACGCAGCTAACAGATAGAACGATAAAGAAGAGAGACGCCTTGAGGCAACAAGTTGTTCGCTGATCACAAATTAGCTGTGCGGAGAAAAACCTTGGCTGTTGAGCCAGGTGATGTCTACCGAGTTTTCGATGCAATCAAAGCGTATTGCATTGATTGTTCGTATCCTCGTTTCAATCACCGGCTTCAAAAGCCTGCAGTCAATCTACAAAGCTCGCTAGTCTGTTGCCCGATTGGCCGAGAGCCCTCCAATTTGAATATCGTTCGCTCGGTAGAGCTCGCGAATTCCTATCGTGCTTCTCTCGCCCAACTAGGCTGATCAAATCAAACAACCGTTGCCCGCCAGCTCTTGGTGGACGCTTTCGCGCCTGGAGTTGGTTTTTAGCCAACAGTTTCCCTGTTCAAGGGGGTGCGTCAGACGGGAGTCGAACCCGTGACCGTCAGGTTATTAGCCTGATGCTCTATCCACTGAGCTACTTCAATCGATGTCGTTTCTAGAGCCCGTGCACGGAACACGACGCGCTAACTGCAAACTCGCAGAGACCGCCGCGCCGTCGGAACCACATCGACCGAACGCTTGCTTAAAAAGCAGGAATGCAGTGATTCGAACACTGTATTTCGGTTTCCGAACCAGAGGTTCTGGAGACCGAGTACGCTCCCAGGCGAACATTCCTGTAATGTGAAGTTCTATGCTTGATCTACTTCGTTTGATCTTCTCCCACTTGTTCATCTAGTTGACTAACTGAGGTATAAGATACGGCTGTCCCGTTAAGGTTCGCGAAGTACTGATCGAAAGTGATCTGATATGAAACAAAGGGAAGAACGGCTTCGGATGGCCTCATGCTTTGACAAATCAGAGATTGACTATGCGCTACGTGGTGGACTTGGCGGTAGTTATTCACGTCTAATGCACCGAACCAGGGAACGCCGTCTACGAAACCTCAATCTCGGGGCGTCAGTTGCGATATGTCTCCGGAAGCTATAATGCGCTGTTTAGATATCGTTGACGAGCTGCGTGAATTCGCCAGAGAGCTTGAAGAGGCGAAATGACCGGGTTCGGTTAAGCTGGACCAGTCGATCGCGACTGAAGCAAAAAATACCCAAGGTTATAATTTAACATCGCCGGGAAACCAGCCGGCTAACAAAGAACACAAACCTCGATCCTAACCTCAAGAGAATCCAAACTACTCGCCCGAAGTAGCCGACGGTGCTTTAATTCAATGGTGGCATTGCCCCAGCAACTCGTCGATACCTTGCATTCGCCGCAGAAATCAAAATGCCCTTTTGCTTCCCCGCTTTCGATCAATTAGTTCGATGAATCGACCACCGATGTATTCCCCTGTTGTTGACGGCTTCTCTGTGCGTGGAACCGCCGTGCGTTACGCCGAGTCCTCCCCTACCGATGATCTTTCTGATGTGGTCCACTGTTTCTGGGAATTGCGGACGCTTTATGTACTGCCGGATGACTTTCACTATCACGCGCTGCCCGACGCGTGCGTGAACCTGTTGTTTAATCTTTCTGACCCAAGGATCGCGGGGGTCACGGCTCTCCATACCAAAGCCACGACACTCAATCTTGGTAGGTCCTTCCACTACGCGGGGGTGCAGTTCTATCCAGGAACTTGGCAAGGGGATCGGTCCGAGATAGTAGACAGATATGTCGGCACGCCCTACGAAGGTACGTTGCCACTGGCCGAAACTGGCCAACGACTAGCTGGTCTTTCATTCGCGGAGATGAAGCACGTGTTGGCCGAGCAAGTGCGGTGGTGCATGACGCATGGCTACGCACAACCGAATGCGATAACTGCTCGCATTTTGTCGAACCTTGACGCCATCCGGTCAGTCGCCGACATGGCGGATTTACTTGGGCTATCTACTAGGCAATTGCAGCGCACAATCCAGCGACTTACAGGCTTCACGCCGCACAATCTGATTAAGGTAATGCGATTGCAGCAGTCTTTCCGAAGACACTATCTCGACTTGTACGCCGATCAGGCCCACTTCACCCACGCATTTCGAGAAATAATCGGACACACGCCAGGCCAGTATCGCAAACGTTACGGTGTCTGATCCATACAATACTGCGTAACGTTACTCCGCTACACTCGGGCACTATTGCAGCAAACGAGCTGCATTCCTCAAAAAATTACTTGTAGCAACGGAGCTAGCGATGAATAAACCGAACGCGGTTGGGTGGTTCGACCTGTATGTAAACGACATGAGCCGTGCCGTGGCCTTTTACGAGGCCGTATTACAGCAGCGATTGGAGCCGATCGGAGACCCAACAGGAGAGACACTCATGCGAGCCTTTCCAAGCAACATGGGAGTCTACGGCGCGGCAGGCGCACTTGTTAAGTCCCCACACAGCCAACCGGGACCTGGCGGGACCTTGATTTATTTTAGCGTAGACAACTGCGCGATAGAGGAAGAGAGAGTAACGGCGGCTGGAGGCCAGGTCCTGCGTCCAAAATTCTCGATTGGTGCATTCGGCTGGGTCACACTGTGTTTGGACACAGAGGGAAACGTATTCGGCCTGAGCTCGATGCAATAGGAGATGTACCGCAAGGAAAATCCAATCCATTCCTCAAGCTGACTCACTGCGCAAGATCACATGCTCGCTTGTAAAACGATTGTGACCGCAATCGTGATTCATGCGGTCCGACGAGTTATCGATAGATGGGCGTTAGTGAGTCTGCTTGGGACATTCGCCTAGTGACGGTGTCTTACTCGCTATTCATTTGGTATTATGGCTCTTGTAAGAAAGTCAGAACTAAACTGAGGGGAATAAGAAATTGCATAGAGTTCCGCACCCCACAAACTCAAGCCCATATTGGGCGTAGATCGATCGACGCGATGGATCGGCCGCTTCCTGATGGAGAGTTTACTTGCCACCCTCGGTCATCGGTGTCGTTCGTTTAGCAGAAGAAGGAACGGGCATCGATTGTGTTTTGACTCACGACGCGGATCATCCGCTCACAATAGCAACAGCACCAAAAACGGAGAGTTTAATGAAGATCGTGACATTTCTCACCAGCTTGTTAATTTTGCTTGCCATAAACGTTACCTTCGCGACCAGCGCCGAGGATGAGTACAAGAAGCTCAAAGGAAAATGGATTGGAACGGAATCGGGATCGTCCGATACAGATGCTGTCGATGGCGAATTCGATGGAAAGGAATTTCATATGTCCAATAAGAAGACTGGCGAGTGGTACAAGGGGAAATTTGAACTCAACGAGAATGAAACGCCAAAACAAATCGTTGGCACGATCACTGATTGTTCCGTGAAGGAGGCTGTTGGCAGTGATTTTAACGGAATTTATCAACTGTCTGACGACTCCCTTACAATGGCTGCAAGGGCTCCTGGACAACCGGGCTTCCCCAAAGACTTCAAAGATAAAGAGGCCAGAGTTTTCTCGTTTACTCGGACAAAGCCAACGAAAAGGTCTAAGCCTCTGATGTTGACTCCTCAACAGGTACGCTGAGATTCTGCCGAACATAGCGGTGCACGTGCGTATTGGAAATGGCTTGAAAACAAGTGGATATAACACACACTTGAGTAGCTCTTAGCCAGAGGCTCAGTATCGATTGTTGCAGTGTGTCTGGTTACAGCCACGTTGAATCCCTGCGTATCCTTTTACTGGCAGAAAGGTAGCAAGGTTGAAAGGTATCGACTGACCGTCGAACTCTGAATGGCATCGAGCCCCGAAATTCTTATGTCTGTCGGATCCTGCCCAAGGTGAACGCATACCCGAAAGCAATACTCTGTGATGCGGCTTGGCGAGCATTCGAGAGAGCCCCTGAGTCGAAGGCCCAGTCGCATTACACATCAAGTTTTCAAGGCAACCTGTGAGATCCCATTCTTCTTGACCGATCAAATGTGAGCAGTCGAGTCTCCATTAGCCATGCGACTTAACAAGGTCTATGCTTCGGCAGGATTTTGGTATCGACTGATCAAGATTCATCAATGGCGAAGACAGCCAACACGAATCTATCCAGCAAAACCCAAAATAGGAATCCGTGCGGTGAAGCCGAATGAAATATGGCATGTCGATATGACTATCATTCGATTGCATTGATGGTATTAAGCTCTACCTCAGCACCGTCGAAATCAACATCAGACGACATCAAAAGCGATAACTTTGATCGTTCAGAGCATCATCGCGTGCCCGATGAGAGAAATTTTACCCCACCTGACGCAAACGCGTCAGAAAGCTCCAGAATGTCTTTGCACTCTGCATTGCTCGTTCACTTCAATTGTCTCCCGTTTGAGTGAATGGCTTCGACTGTTGTCGCAGATGACTTTATTTCCGCTTTCACAATGGGCCGATGCCGCTCAATCATCGATCGGAAATCGCCGAGATTCCAGGGGCCAATGTAGGGCTCGCTCAAATCGACTTCAGCGACTGCGACTGTGCCCCATGTTTCTGCTTGGGCGATCGCTTTGCCGGTTTGATCGAAGATGGCTGAGAGCATCCATCCATCTTTTGGCGCCATGAATGTGCTGCTGACGATATAAACATGATTCTCACAAGCACGAGCTTTCGCAAGTTGTGGGTTGCAGCCCCAGACCGGCCAAGCGATGACCTCCGCGCCTCGGTTTGAAAGTTCGCGAGCAACTTCTGGAAAGAAGCCATCGTAGCAAACCATCAGTCCGACTTTTCCGAACCGCGTTTCAAATACCGGAAAGTCGTGTCCAGGCGCAATTCCCTTCTCGACCTCGCCGTGCGGCAGACATACCTTTCGATACTTACCGACCAGTTGGCCGTCTGGTCCAAGCAACACAGCCGTGTTGTAAACAAGATGCTGATCTCGTTCGTAAAGGCTCAGAACGATGTGCAAATTGTTCTTCTTGGCAAGCTCACCGAAATAGTCTGTCGATGGGCCAGGGATCTGTTCAGCGGTGTCGTGTATCTTCTGCGACTTGACGTTCGACGAAGCAGTGGGGACAGTTTCACCGAGTACGACGAGATCTGCATTTTTCTTTGCAGCCTCGGCGATAAGTGGAGCGAACTCTTCGCAATTCTCGCGAGCCGTCTTGCCCGTTGGCTTGTAGTGAACCGTCGCTAGCCGCACTTTGCGACTGGGTGGCGGCGTGGTCTTTTCGAACTCGATATCGCTCCACTCCACGCGTCCGTTAGGAGCCCACTGTAGATGCAACTCGACAACAGCCCGTGTTGCCTTCGTTGGGACGCGATAGATGCCACTGACAATGGTCCAGCCGTTTCCGTCGGTCGAACCGTCAACCGGATGTTCGGGCTCGGCAGTCGGTACATGCCCGAGCTCCCTAAGCTGCTGCTGTGGCACGTCCGCATGGACCATCCGCCCGTCATCATTCTGCCAGAGGACTCGCACGAGCGCACTGCGCCTTGGCACTGCCACATTGCTCAGTTTACGAACTGCTTGAACGCGGACATACTCGCCACCATTCACTTTAAAAGTCTTCTGAATCCAACCATCTAATCCTTCGCGCTGATCATGCGAAACAATGAAGCTGCCAACTTTCTTTGGACCTCCCTCAGGATCAAACGAGAAGTTCGGTCGAATTTCTTCACGCGGTGACTCCGCCGTCCAACCGGAGGGAAACGAAGCAGTCTCCTGAGACAAAGCGTTGCTCAACAAACACAAAACAAACAGGGCAACTAATGGATTGCCGGTGTGAGGGACCTTGTTGGGCATGAACATGTTAATTCCTGTGAGGTGCTGTCGGCAAATGTACTATTCGAAAGAGGAAGACCGCCGATGAAGACGCGATGGGGGAGCCCAACCTGCAATCATTATGGGGTCGGGTAAACCAACTTACCACCAACATAAGTTTGGTGCACTTGAATGTCCTTTATCTCATCCACAGGGCAATTCAAAATGTCGGTTTTCAGAACAATCAGGTCGGCGAGTTTGCCGCTCTCGATGGAGCCTTTCTTGGTTTCTTCAAAAGAGAGCCATGCGTTGTTAATTGTGTAGAGCCGAATCACCTGCTCGCGAGAAAGCGATTGTTCTGGATAAATTGCTTTGCTGTCCATGCGTGGCTGGCGTTGCATTGCAATCCACATTCCAAGGAACGGGTTGTAAGGATTCACCGAGCGAAGGCTACCAATCTTTTGCATGTGATCCGAACCGCCACCCACGATCACGTTTTTCTCAAAGAGCGTGCGATAGGGCTGAAAGTACCGCATGCGTTCCTCGCCGAATTGCTTGCGCAATGTTTTCCCATCCAGCCAGAGCCAGATCGGTTGCAGGTCAGCGACAATGCCTAGCTTGGACATCGTTTCAATCACGTCAGGGGACATGAAATTGCAATGCGTTACGCAAGGACGCTTGTCACGAATAGAGAAATCATCACGATCGATGGTTTCATATGTTTTCACGAGCAACTCAATCGCCGCATCTCCGACGGAGTGGGCCGTCATTTGCAAATCTTGAGACAACGCTAGCTTGCTGATCGCGTATAGCTTTTCTGGATCGATGTAGCGAACACCACGATACTCCGGATCATTGATTCCATAGATACTGCTGATCCCCCACGGTTTCTGCATGTAGGCGCTGCCAGTTAGCATACCACCATCGAGAAACACCTTTACCCCACGTAGCCATAATCGATCGTTGTATGTGTGTAGAGGCGAGTTGGCAGCGTTGCGAATCTTCTGTTGTATGTTGTCCATCGAGTCAGCCGCATTGATCCCATAGTAAAGAAACACACGGCAATTCAGTTCGTTAGCGTCCTTGAGTGACGAGTATGTCAGAATGTTTTCGTCGCTTGCGTTGCGATCGGAAATGCTTGTGATTCCAACCGAATTGTAGTCCGCAATCAGTCGCCTCAATTGCGTTGTACGATCGGTCTCGCTGGGCTTAGAGCCAGTTGCAGGTACCTTCAAAAACTTCTCGGCGCTTCGAATAATGCCAGTCAACTCTCCAGTTACCGGATCCAATTCTATTCGGCCGTTGATCCCCTCCGGAAATTGAAAATCTTTGTCGATACCGCTTCGTTCTAACGCCATAGAATTCAGAGCAGCGTCGGGGCCAGTTCGAAAAAAGACTGGGTTATTAGGAGCGACTTGATCGAGTTCTTTTCGATTTGGAAAACGCTGGTCATTTAGCCGAGTAACAAAGACTTGACTGACGGTGATCCACTCGCCATCTTCAAGCGAGTCCGCACGGCTCTTGATGTAAGTCAATACGTCTTCGATCGTATGCATCGTTGGAATCGTGTGGTCGAACTCGTGCATCGAGGCGGCATTTGCATGTACATGGGAGTCGATCAGCCCAGGGAGCACGCTCTTTCCTTGCAAGTCGACGAGCTTGGTTGTTGGTTCAGCTAAACTCAGTACTTGATCGTTCGTACCGACAGCAACAATTTTTTCACCTGAAATAGCGACAGCCTGTTGGATGGAGAACTGCTTGTCGACGGTGATGATCTGTGCGTTATGAAAAATGACGTCAGGAGACTCATTGTTTTGAAAGGGGAACGCTACATCAGGCAGCACGAACATGATCAGAACGATTCGTAAAATCAATTGTCTCATAGTCTCTCCCAAAGTTGTCTGTACCACCCGAAGACTCACACTGTCAGCAGCCTGACTGCATTTGTTAAATCCATTCCTCTATCAGTTGTACGTCAATAACCACGCTAGCGATGTTGACGTAGATTGCAATCGCTAAGCCTCTAAACCGGCTAAGATCGCTTGCGAATCGTTTCTGGCGGGAGTTGTTAGAGCGGCTACTTCTCTTCCAACAGATGGGCAGTTGCCAACTTGAGCTTCTCAAGCCCCAAAGCTGACAACCGACCATACGACGATGTGCCAGCATCCTCGTCATTAGTTTTGTTGACTTGGGCGTTCAAATCTACATATTGATTGACGAAACGTCTCATCTGAAGCTGTGACCAGCGACGGTTTTGTTGCAGCAGATTGAGATACTCGATCAACTGCTGAGCATCGCGATATGCTTTGAGCCTCATTGAATGGCGAATGACCGTTTCGCCAGCCGCGTCTTTGTCGAAGATGAACAAGCCAAGTTGATCCGCTTCTTTCAATGCACTCCCCGATTTATTAACCGTCTGCCAGGGAACAATGCCGGTCGCTCCGTCTTGCCATGCGTCCAGCGCCCACGCCTGGATGTTACGATTCGTTTCATGGACGTGATTCGATGTCCCATAGACCCACGCCTTCAGACCGTCACGCTGCATGCGGTCGGTTACCAGACGACGATAATTTTGAAATGCTGATGAGGCCACAATCCACAGGTCATCACGTCGATCCAACTGGCCTCGGCAGTATTCAGGGCGTGAAATGTCAATGCGATAATCGATTTGAATGCCCGGCGCAACTCCACGCCCCCGGTCGGTTAACTCCCCATAAAACTGCAATGCCCGGTAATCCCAGTAGCCCGATGGTTCATCCAGTATCCACGGTGCTTTCGTCTTTTCGTTGAGCGATCCCTTGTTATTAAAGTAAACCTGAAAACCGGTTTGCTTCCAACCTTTGGATTCGGCAAGTCGAGCGAAATCCTGCAAAATATTACTGTAGGTCGCCGCATACTCGGGTCGATTGACAAACGATTGATAGGCGTCCGGATTGCCGTTGAAGTACTCACGACAATTCAGTGGCCAACTTTCATGAAAGGTTAAATAGAAGCCTGGCGTTGCAATCGGTCCGCGATGTCCATCTTTGAAAAGTGAGCCATCAATGTACGGACCGAAGGCTTCCACGAAATCATCCCAATATCCTGTAGCGGCACCCGGTTCAATGCTGTCGTATTTCTTATTATTCATCCGCCGCCCGGAAAGTAGACGCATATCGAGATTGCTTTTCCGCGATCCTGGAGCTGCCGTATTGTGTGAGTAATGCAAAATGTTCGCGTGAACTCGATGGTCGTAAGCGATTTGCTGCAATGCATAGTATTCATTGACGTGATCTGGCAAACCGTAGCTATTCATCTCGCAGAAGAAGGTCGCTTGGCGAGGTAAAGCAAAAGGAAGAACGTCGATCTCCAGTGGCACTTCGCGACCATCGGAAATTGTGATCTTTCCTTTACGAATGCCGGGAGTCGCGTCGAATGGAATATAGATATTGGCAACGACGGAGCGATCCGCATCGGGCTTAAGTAAAATGGATTCCGGCATCGGCAGCAGCGGATCAGGAATCATGTGAACTCCAGTCTCTGTATTTGCCTGAACGTACACGGCTTGATGCAAATCGACACGAGCTTCGTCCAGTTGAACATTGACAGATACTTTTTCATCGCTTGTTCGCTGGTGACTTCGAAGCAGCAACTGAAATCCTACGACTTCCCCTGCAGCAGCTTTCAGGTGGACTCGGTATCCGTCGAAGATCGAATTGTGATTCCGATAATCCGCCGGCAGGTCACCGACGGCATTCCCTGATGAGTCATACTTATCCGCGATTGGAATCACAGCCAGATCTGCTCCCTGTGACGAGTGCGGAGGTGCAAACGCCACTGCTGGTTTCTCGATCGAACTTGATTTCAAAATCACGCTACGGAGCGTTGCAGGCTGTGACCGTTGGCCTACACGATTCAAAGTAATGACCTTTATTTCATACGGTTGATCTGCGGCGATCGACGACGGAAAGTCTCGCAGCGGAATCGATTGCTCACTACCGTTGATAACAAGTGGGATGTTGTGTCGACCGAGCAAAATGCCATCGATACTGACTTCGTAAGCAAAACCATGATTAGGCGATTTCACTATGAGTCGCGCCGCATGACTGTCGGTCGAATCCAACCGCAAGTCCGTCGCAGTCTCCGCTTTGGCTTCAACGCGATCATCAACCTCAACAATCAGTTGCGGTATCTTGCCAGACTGCTCACGCGCAAAGATTGTTGGGTTGCGTCCTGTGTCAGAGTCATGTCCATGAATA
>JAIYDQ010000471.1 GCA_027487375.1 Planctomycetaceae bacterium | reverse complement strand
TTCCGCAAAGTAGTCATACCCAGTTTGAGTAAAAGACATTCCCGCGGCTCAAAAAGCAAAACTCTTCGTGATGTATTCGTACTCCGAAAGAAGCATTCTTCGAAGGCTTTGCATCGGTGACGATCTTCTACGCACTTGTTTAATTCATGCTTTCCCATAAGTGGGTTTAACTAAATTCGTAAGCGAAAGACCTGCCATAGGTTTTCAAGTACCTCAAGCTTTGGTCTTAGCCCGTCATGCACCGACGCCCGTTGAGTCAGTCGATTCGTAGTTCGTCTATCTAAGGACTACTCAGGCTTTTGCAGAATAAAAACCGAATCGGCTATGTTACCGTCGAGTTTTTGCGGCTCGTCGATTTCGTACCAAAAGTCGTATACATCTCTCAGCACTAATTCGGGCACTTGAGCGAAAAGTGTTTTGATGTTTTTGTAGTTGTATAGGCGAAGAGTAAAGTGATCGCTTACTCGTACTACACTTTTGCCCTTCTTGATGGTCATCGTGATCCGAAGCTTTTCGTGACGCTGCTTGGGCAAAGAATCCACAACAGTCAGCGAGTAGTTGATTTGAGTACGCCCTTCTTTCGCTTTCCATTTTTCGCTTCCGTAGAAATCGCCGCCGGTTGGCAACAAGTGGAGTCCAAGAATATAAATCCCACCGGGTCGAAGATTCGCAGCAACACATTTCAGATGTTTGACAGCGTCCTCTTCGGTAAGCAAGTGACGAAACGTGTTAATGGTGTTGAACGCCGCATCGGCGGGCCGTTTCAACTCAAATTTCGTCATGTCGCCGTTGATGAGAGTTGCTTTGAGCCCCTTTTTATCAAGCTGTTCTTTACAGTAGTCGAGTGCTGGTTGGTTTAGATCCAATCCCGTAACTTGGAATCCTCGCTCTGCCATTTCGACAACTAATCTTCCACTTCCACAACCAGGCTCAAAGACTCGCTTCACTTTACCTGGGATATACTTAGCGAATGCCTTCTCGAAGAATTTAGCTTCGCGGGGCGTGTCTTCGCGGAAGCCAACGTCGTAGTAATGTGGATAGTCATACCATGATTTCTCTGGTTCTGACTTTGTTGCCGCTTTCTTCTTCGCTGCCTTCTTGATTGATTCGTTCGTGGAAGCGACGGTCTTGGGGCCCGTTTTCTTGACGGATGTCGACTTTAGCGCTGCGGATTTAACCGCAGTTGGTTTAGTACCCGTCGACTTTGGCGAGCTTGTTTTCGGCTTCGTTGCGATATCTGTCACAGTCTGCTGCGGTAAGGTCAGTTCGACAACCTGGGGGGCAGTGCTCCCATGATCCGACACTTCTGTGATGTTCGCATTTGACTTCAAAGCAGTAGTTTTGTTTCCTTTTGGGAGACTGGCCTTGACCGAAGAAGCAGCCGAACGGACCGAAGATGATTTAGCCAATGTAAAGTAAAACTCCAAACAAGTGAAAACAGCAAATCAAGCAAACGCATCGAGCTTGTACAACCACCCTGCGAGCATCATTGCGTAAAACCATGGGAATCTCAACCCGTAGAGCGGCCTTCTTGCTCTTCAATTACTTTGCTTTGGGGAACGGCCGGAGAAATGCCCTCTGACCACCAGCGAAATTCATGCGATTCCTTTTGGTTGAGCACAACTTGATTTCAGGAGTAGCGGATTTCCTAAGAACTCCGCCGTCGCTGAAAACAAATGCAAAACCTCGTGTAATCAAACGTCTCACGACATCTGCTACGCGTGCCCCCGGTTTTTAGCTAGGTTGACGTGCTCGGTTGCCACCTAAATAGTTTCGCGCTCGGAGCTACCCAAGCTTTGTTACAGCGATGCTGACAAGAGAACTTTCCAAGACTGGTTTATTGGACTATTCTTAGCGGACCAATCGCGGGCCGTAGCGCAGCCTGGCTAGCGCGCTACCTTGGGGTGGTAGAGGTCGTGGGTTCGAATCCCGCCGGCCCGATTGTTGGGAAACCCTGTAAATACCTTGGTCTTTACAGGGTTTTTTCGTTTTCGGCCTCTTGGGATGGCGGTCGCTTGAATCGCAGATTGCTTAGGCCGATTAATCCATCGAACGTTTTAAGGCGTTATTGCATAAGGCGTGAGGAACTGGACCAATATTGCTAAACCGGGGATTCACGTTAATTTCTGTTGGAAGTTCCGGTTACAAGCGCCGCGTTTGTTTATATGCGAATGCCCAGCGTAAACCGCCTTGCACACCAGTACGTGACTGCACTGCTGGGCAGCCTATGGAAAGTGCAATGAAATGCGAACGATTCAGGCAACATGAATAGCGCCCGATGTCATTAGACAAAAGAAGATTACCTCTTCTAGAACGATAAATTTTTAAACATGAAAATTGGTGCGGTTTCCTACCTGAATACAAAGCCATTGATCGACACGTTGGTCGCACGCTTGGGGTGTGAGGACACGCTAGAACTGGATCTTCCGAGCCGTCTGGCAAGTCGCCTAGCGAGTAGCGATTTAGATATCGGATTGATTCCAGTTATTGAGTTTTTCCGCGGTCCCGAAGCCGAAACCGCGGCCGACCATCGCAAGCACCTTAGCGAAAGACATGAACCAGCCGAAGCAAACCCTTACCAAATTCTTTCGAACGCGATGATTGGCTGTAAAGGAATTGTCCGAAGCGTTCGTTTGTTTTTCCGTACGGCTCCAGACTTGGTAAGAACGCTGGCTGTCGATGAGGGGTCAAAGACGAGTATCGCTTTATCGAAAGTTCTCCTAGATGAAATTTATGGCTTGAAGCCTAAAACGATTCCACTTCCGATGGCTTGCGACCCGGATCAGATTGAATCCGATGCGGTACTAGTTATCGGAGACCGAGCGATGCACCCTAGTAAGTATAAGTCTTTCATGTCCGACTGGGACTTAGGTCAAAAATGGTTCGAGCACACCGGACTTCCCTTTGTATTTGCAATGTGGGTTTGCCGAGCGGAATGCAATACGGAAGACTGGCGAATTCGATTTGAAGTCGCCCGAGACGAAGGCGTAGCAAAGCTCTCCGAGTTATGTGATCGTTATGCACCGACATATCAACTTACTCACAGCGATTGTATGGAATATCTTGGAAGCAATCTGCGATTTAAGATGACCCGTGAGGACCTATTGGGGCTTCAGGCCTTTCATGCAAAAGCGGTCAGGCTAGGATTAGTTTCCGATGATCTCCAACCCGTTTGGCCCGACATACAAGAAGTCGCAGTGGCTACTTAGCATTAACACAGATTACTTTCCACTGATAAAAACCGAGAGATAATATGTCCATTCAATCGATTCTAGATGACGTGGTTGCCGGCAAGCGATTGCAACCAATCGATGCACTGAAGTTGATGCAGAGCAATGAACTGGCAGCGATCGGGCGCGCGGCTAACGAGGTGACGATGCGGTTGCATCCCGAACAATACCGGACGTACAATGTTGACAGAAACATCAACTACACGAACATTTGCACTGCAGTTTGTGATTTCTGTGCCTTCTATCGCACTCCGAAAAGCGGAGAAGGATATGTGCTTACCACCGATGAGCTTCATGAAAAGATCGCTGAGACAGTCGAGCTAGGCGGAAATCAAATTTTGCTTCAAGGCGGACTCCACCCACACTTCAAACTGGAGTGGTACGAAGATATGCTTCGCGGGTTTAAGGCTAGTTTTCCTCAAATTAATGTTCACGGTTTTAGCCCCCCCGAACTCCATCATTTTACAAAAGTGAACAAGCTCTCCATCGAAGAAGTTTTGTCGCGATTAAAGGATGCGGGACTTGGAAGTATTCCAGGCGGCGGCGCCGAAATTCTAGTGGACCGAGTACGAACGGCGATTACGCGTGGAAAAGTTCTCACCGATGATTGGCTAAACGTCATGCGTGTTTGGCATAAACTAGGCGGTCGAAGTACCGTAACCATGATGTTCGGGCACGCCGAAACACTTGAGGAGCGGATCGAGCACTTGGAGCGGGTTCGACAATTACAGGACGAAACGGGTGGTTTCACGTCGTTCATATGCTGGACATTTCAGCCAGAAAATACGAAAATGTCTCATTATCCGGCGGCAGGTTCGTTCGAATACTTGAAGACTCAGGCGATATCCAGATTGTATTTGGACAATATCGCAAACATCCAAAGTAGTTGGGTTACACAAGGGCTGAAAATTGGACAATTGGCATTACTCTTCGGGGCGAATGATATGGGGTCTTTGATGATCGAAGAGAATGTCGTTGCCGAAGCTGGAACAGTGCATTTCCTCACGCTGGACCAAATCCGTGCAGCTATTGAGGAATTGGGATTTGAAGCACGGCAGCGAGACGTGTTTTACCAATTAGTGGATCCGAGCCTCGAGCAACTCGCAATCGAATCAAATCGTCGTAAGACAACCGCCGAAGAGAAACGCCTGCCCGTCTTGGATACCGTCGCTCCATAAGTAGGAATAGGCGTTTTGTGTTTTAGGCAGTTCTATTGAAGAATCCCATCATGAGTTTGAAACGGGTGATTGCCACACGGTCAATTTCGTTTCAAAAGTGGCAATTTCCCGTGATTTACTTCGAGGTGGAGTGATAGTCCAACGTTCTCGTACCTAATCTATCCCGAACAATTTTGCTATAATTCGAAGTCGAGCTTGACCCTTTTGGACAATATGGCGTTCCAGGGATCAATTGTGTTTTCCCTTGCATCACTCAGGAGAGTTCCAATGAAGATTAAGTCGTTTCTGATGGGAGTTTGTATTATGGGTTTGGCATCGTCTAGTAATCCTTCACCGGTTCAAGCGGTTGAGGCAGCGAAGACCGGGAGCGTTTTAGCGACGACAGTCAAGTCGATCGAAGGAGCGCCTGTTGAACTTTCGAAGTACGAGGGTAAGGTTCTTTTAGTTGTGAACGTGGCTAGCAAGTGCGGCTACACCTCACAGTATTCGGGCATGCAAGAGGTTTACACAAAGTACAAAGACAAAGGATTCGAGGTCCTCGGTTTCCCCTGTAATCAATTCGGTGGACAAGAACCCGGAAGCAACAAAGATATTCAGGAATTCTGCTCATCTAAGTACAAAGTAACCTTTGACATGTTCGATAAAATTGATGTCAATGGTGCAAACGCAAGCCCGCTTTACAAGCAATTGACCGCTGCTGAGACGAAGCCCAAAGGAGCTGGCAAGGTTGGTTGGAACTTTGAGAAATTCCTCATCAACAAAAAGGGCGAAGTAGTTGCTCGCTTTCCAAGTAGTGCCGATCCAGACGGTAAAGAAGTGACGGCTGCAATCGAAAAAGCGCTTGCTGAATAAGCAATTGCTTGGAAAAGCTTTCGCTTACGATCCGAGGCAGTTGCTGTCACATAAAGTGGTAATGCACTGCCCTTTTTTACGAGTAAATAGGGTGAATCCTTACGAGCCAACGACTCAACCAGAGCCACTCGCGTCGCCATCCCAAGGGATGCAAAAAAAGACGCTGGCTTTTAAGGTCACCCTGGGAATGATATGTGTTGGTGCTATATGCCTTTGCTTGGCGGCCGAATGGTTCTTTAGTGGGTTGCTCTTAGTACCATTTGTCTTAGGCCCATTGCTTATCAACCTGTCGCAAATCAACTACTGGCGTTCTAAGGGAAGCCAGATAGTTCTTTTTGCTGCATCGATCGCGTATGCCGTGCTCTTCACGTGCGTGTATTTGGCCGCGATCGTCTGGGGAACAGATCCACAATCTCCCATCGAGCTGCTGTTTTTTGGGTTTCACTCACTTCCTGTGATGGCACCACTTTGGATCCTTGCGGGCATATTGAACTGGCGATCTGAGTTGTAAATTCAAGTATTGCAGTTGCTAAGCGCGTGTTTGAATTACAACAGCGGTCGCATTGTCGCGTCCGGATTCGTTAACAGCGGTTAGAACAAGTCTTGCTGCAGGTGATTGGGCACTCATAACAGAAGGTGGATTTCTAACGAGATCTTCGATCGCATGGTCCCAGATTCCTTCGACGACTCCATCAGTGAGCAAGATGAATGTGTCGCCTGGAAAGTATCGGACAGTACCGACTTGGGGGCGAAGGTATCGATGCCCCGACCCAAGGCACTGACTGAGCGCGGACCGCTGAGGGTGCTCGCGTGCTTCTCGTTCGTTGATTTGGCCAGATCGGCGTAACCATCCAACATGCGTATGGTCTTCGGTTAACTGCTGCAGTCCCGCGTCAGCATGCAGATGGTATAGCCGCGAGTCGCCAATGTGCCCAAAGTACAATCGATCATTTCGGAACCAAACTAGTGTTAGCGTAGCCCCCATCTCGATGCAATTTGAATCGTATTTGCTCAAGTCAAGCATGTCTTGGTGAATACTTTCCAGTAACTCCAGAATCACCTTTGCGACATAGACTTGCTCCGAACCGACCTTCATTCCAAACTCGCGTGGCAAGCGCTGCGTGATCTTTTGTGTTGCAATCTTGCTTGCAAATTCGCCTGATTTTTGGCCCCCCATTCCGTCACTGACTGCGAAAATAAACTCGCGGTTGTCAATGGTTGAAGAACCCGCGAATCCCAGATACGAAATGCCACGTCGATCAAGCATCGCCGCAAGGAACGCGTCCTCATTGTTAGTGCGGAATCGACCGACGTTGGTCATGCCAGACCAGTCCAATTGGACTTTCCGAATTTCTTTTGGATCAACGCCTTTGCTCGGGTCCTCGTCGATCGAAACTGAGGGATCTAGGATTGTGGCGAATTCAAAATCAATCAGACAAAACCGCCCATCGCTTTCTCGATAGGTAACATTACGAAGGTACGCATCGTCATGCCGAACTCCGTATTGCTCGAGTTCAGCAAAAAGCTCTTTAAGCTTAGCTTCACTGATCTGCTCGACGCGGCCACCGCAGTTATTGGTAACTAATTCAAGCCGCTCCGGGTGTGCCTCGATGACTTGTGGAACAAACGGGCATTCCCGAAATTCAAGATAGCGAAGCACTCGAACTTCATTGGCATAACGAGCCTGTGCATCAGGGCCATGAAAGATTTTGTAAACCTTTCCATCGTACCCCAGCCGAACTGTGGCACGCTGCGTATTTTTGGCTTCAATCATGAGGAAAAGGTTTACAAGGGGCGACTAGGTTTGATCGGAGACTCTCATGGAGCTCCATACTCGCCACGTATGATACCGATTTTGGCCGAAACGTTCACCGGTCGTCGATGATTGAAACAACTTAGCCCCGTCTCTCCGCAGACGCGCGACAGGACGCTTCGTGCCTGCGGAGAGGCACGGCTACACGCGCTCGACGGTACGCTTTCGTGCCTGCGGAGAGGCACGGCTACGCAGGAAAGCACGGTTACGCCAATGCCGGCAAGGTCCCTGTGCTATCTCCAAGTTCTTTCACATCGACGCCGCAGGCTTGAGCCATCGTGAGATAAAGATTGTTCAGCGGCGTATCTTTCGCGAATTCGTGGAAGCGACCACTTGCATGAGCTCCACCACCTCGACCGGCCAAAAGAATCGGAAGGTCGTAGTGATT
>JAIYDQ010000378.1 GCA_027487375.1 Planctomycetaceae bacterium | reverse complement strand
TCATCTCAAGAAGAAGTCGTCCGCTTTTTTGGATGTTTGCGGCGTATCGCTTTTGTTTGTCGGTCAATGTATCAAAGCCTTGAAGGACATCACTGAAGCCGAGGATACTATTGAGTGGCGTGCGAAGCTCGTGACTCATACTTGCCAAGAAGTCACTTTTCAATCGATTGGCTTCGTAGAGTTGGAGATTGACTTGAGCGAGTTGGTCAACGCGTTTGTCGAGTACTTGATTGACATCCTTGAGTTCAACTTGTGCTTCCGTAAGGTGACGAAGCATCCGATTGAAGGCTTCTGAAAGTTCATAAAACTCATCATCCGTATCGATTTCGGAGCGGAGCGTTAGATTGCCGCGCGAGACTTCATCGCTTACATCACGCAGGTATCTCAGAGGGCGTATAACGAGACGTTTAAGAATCCAGTGCACAAAGAAAAGACTGAGCGCGAGAGTCGCCAATGCAACCGCTGTTACGATTGCGTAGCTCCAGATGGTCCACAGCCAAGTATCCGCGTAAGGCATTTTCACTCGCAAGACGCGAAACGGAAGTTCAGAGGCAGCGTTCATGGAGCTGCTGTTCTTGATGGCGTGGCAATCGACGCAATACTTACTGAAGGTAACTGGGTAGTAGTAGTAATAAAACTCGCCGATGGGACCGTACTCTTGAAAGACGCGGCTCGACGAATTGGGACCAGCCAATCCGAACTCGGTTTTGAGAGGGTTGTTTTCGGATGACTTATCAATCGGATTGGTTGACTCTTGCGTTTGAGGTTCCACTGTTTCGGAAGTGTCCGATGAAGCTTGGTTCGAAGTCTCCGAAGACTCCAGTGCTTTCGCTTCTTCTTCCGCCTTCAAAGCCGCTTCGATTCGATAGAGGGCGCGAAGGTCTGCTTCTGATTTGGGGACCAGGCCGCCCAGATCGTCATACTCGCGTCCGTCGTCCAATCGAAGTAGCTCGAAAGTGGTTTCGGACGGCAAGAAATCTTTTCGGAGCCAACTTAAAACAGCGAGGTTGTTGTCGCGAATCGATTCGTCGAGATCACCGCTTTGCGTGGTCGACGTGGCGTCGGTTTCTGCGAGGGATGGTTGTCCCTTGTCTGGTGAAACGCCGTCTTGCGATTGGTTGTCGGCATCGGCAATCGGAGAGTTGGGTTTGCTGAGTTTTACGAAGGCTTCCGCATGTTGAATCAGAAAAATGGATTCACCGAAATCGCGGGCACTTTGCCGTGTCGTCTCCATAACCAGGGTTGCCGCGACGACTTGAATGACCGAAGTCGACAAAAGCATGGAGATCAGCAAAGCGAAACCGAGAAAGATCAAGCACTTTTTCTCCAGGCTCCAGGCGCCTACCATGTTTCTGAAGAAGCCTTTGGTCATTTCGCTTGTCTTTATGATTTAATCGCTAAACTCGACCGGGAAGAACGCAAGATTCCGGTTTTTTAGCTTATCCGAAAAGCTTATTTGATCGCTAGAGTCGAAAAAGTGACTCAGGTGGGGGCACCGCAAAGTGAATTAGACGTTTTTCTCTATATTGCTTGCGGTGCCCATTTTATCAAACTACGATATTTGATTGAATTATAGCAGATAAACCGGTAGTGCCGGTTAGTTCGTTTGTACCCGCAGTGCCAGAACCGGCAAAAAGCCTTTAAATCATCGTGTGACTTAGTCACCCAATTTGGTTGATCAGATGCGATGAATTGCGTCGTTGGTTCAGCCAATTGTCCCTTCCGTTAAGTACATCTTGGAGTCTTGGTTAATGTCAAAGCCCTTTCCTTACTGGATTCGACTGTTCGTCGTTTCTTCCCTGTCAGTCTTATTGACATTTAATCCTGCTTTCGCAGGCAGGCTTCTTCACCGATTGCACGGATGTGCTCAAGCTCCTAGTGCATGCTGCGAGCCTGTGACTACATGCGTAGCACCCGTTACATGTGCTCCTGCAGTCGTTGAATCGGCTCCAATTTGCGGATGCGACGCGGCTCCCGCGGTGATCGATGTTCCAGATTGTGGATGCGGTGTCCCTGCTGCTCCATCAGAGATCAAGTCCGCGGAACCCGCTGACAGTGCTCCTCCGATGGTTGCACCAGCCGACCCGGCACCCGCAGCTCCAGAGGTTGCTCCCGTTACTCCCGAACCAGCTCCAGCCGTTGTTGAGCCAGCTCCAGCTGCACCGGCCGTAGAGCCAGCGATGCCAGCACCGGCTCCCGCAGAGCCAGCCCCGTCGCCCTTTACCGAGCCTGCTGTCGAAGCTCCGGTCACTCCAGCTCCAGAAACTCCAGCTCCCGCAACACCAGCTCCAGCAGACGACCTGTTTGGCACTCCTGCTCCGGCCGAAACGCCTGTGACTCCGCCAGTTGAGCCCAACGTGCCGATGGAAAAGCCTGCCGCACCTCCGGCTGCTAACGATGATATCTTCGGTGGCACGCCCGCTCCGGCACCAGCTGCAGCCGCTCCTGCCGACCTTTTTGATCCTGCTCCTGCGCCAGCTCCCGCCGCTCCAGCGGATCTGTTTGACCCTGCTCCCGCACCCGCTCCAGCTGCAGCCGCTCCATTGGATGATCTTTTCGGAGATGCACCTAAGATGGCAGCACCACCGGCCGACGCTCCAGCCCCGCCAGCTCCAGCAAATGGACTCGACGATCTCTTCGGTACCGACCCTGCTCCAGCAGCACCTGCCGCAGATGCTCCAGCAGAGAAACCAGCCGAAAAGACCGATCTGAACGATCTCTTTAACAGCAACGAGCCATCCAACCGAAGCTTGGATTCGGGCGAAAAGTTCGAAGAACCTGCAATTGGCCGAACTGTTTCCACCGATATGCCGACGGCGACTGCTAATGCAAGTGATGCTGACGTTGATGCACTCTTCGGAACACCTGAAGCAGCTAAGCCGGTCGAAAAGACCGAGAGTTTCGACGCAATTTTCGGTTCACCAGCACCTTCCAAGGCCAGCGAAACCGCTCCTGAGAAGGCTCCCGAGAGCTCGTTGGATTCGGATCTTGATGATCTCTTTAAGACAAGCTCAGACAACAGTGCTGATCGTGAATCGTTCCGTGGAGCCGAGTTCCGAACATGGAACGACAACACAGGCGGCTTCTCCGTGAGGGCTCGACTCTCGGTGATCTTCCCAGATCGAGTTCGACTCCTGAAGGACAACGGCAAGTTCTCCACAGTGCCACTTAGCCGCCTCAGCCAAGCCGATCAACAATATGTTGGTTGGGTCGCATCAAGCTTACAAAAGCCAGGTGCAACCAAGCTCGTCAACACTCAGACAGATCCAGGCACAACCTCCGCCGATCTGACTCGATAGTCGTTGATGAACGCCCTCAATTCAAACCGGTTCAACGTTAAATCGTTGCCGGTTTTTTTGTTTGAGGCTGCAAAACTCCGAAGGGTTCTGAGTCGATTCAATAACCGGAATCGGATGAAACCTGAGCCGTCGGCGCTAGCCGCGTTATTGGATGCTCTTGCGCAAGCGAATTGCTAGTCGTTTGATCTCGGCTAACGCCTGAGACTCAATAAATTGGCGTCAAACCGCTGCTGTCGATGCCTGTTGGCCGTCATCAGCGGCGGTCGTTTGCTCGGAAACTACTACCGGTTTGTTCTTGAGAATGGTCGAATCAATTCTTGAAAGTAGCTCGTCCAAATCCGTGAGAACTTGGTCGTAACGCGACTCTAGATGTTCGAGCGTGTTTGCTTGTGTGTGCACGTTTGCCAGCTTTCGAAACGCAAAACCTGGAAAATGAGTTTGTTTCCAGCGTACTTTTCGACGCGTCTCGTGCTGATTCGGTTGAGCAACCCAAAAACGATCGCTCGTCGTGATTGCGTGAACGTTTCCGGTTATTCTGTTTCTATCGGAAGTGCCTGCCGTCCGAAAATTTGGTTTAGACTGTGCATTAAACCAACGATTGAGCAGTACCTATCGATCCGGACACTTTACATTGGTTTACTTAGTCTTTTATCGACGATAAAACACGAGGGGCACGTCTTTTCAATCAAGCGTGTCTATCGGGGCAGTTTATTCGACCAAGGCATCGCATTGCCGGCCCCGCCAATACTGGATTCCCCGTCCAAATTAAATTGAATTTGTAGCACTAGATCGTTTTAGGCTAGTCCGCGATACTTAACCCCGTGACTGATGCGGTTAGCGGTTATACGGATTAGAGAAGTAGTGATGTGACCATGGCGATTGAAACAGCACCTGAAAAATCCCCAACAATAGCTCCAGGCCACGAAAATCTTCCTAATCACGGTGGGCATGATGATCATCATGATTCCCAGCCACGGGATATCGGTTCGCTGCAGGGCTTGATTCCTTGTGAAGTGACTGGCGCGACTTTTCCTTCGCTTTACCTAGTGCGATCGTCTTGGCTCGCCCGAACAGCGGCTCGAGTCACTTTCGGGATGCTCATACTGGGTGCGATCGCTTTGGTTTTTGTTCCTTGGCAGCAAAGCTCGCGTGGCTCAGGAACGGTCATTGCTCGCGATCCGCAGAAGCGACTGCAACCGGTTGTTGCCATGGCGGACGGCGTCGTCGATTGGATCAAAGAGGGCTTTCAAGAAGGAAGCCACGTTGTCGAAGGCGAAGAGCTAATGCGGCTGAAGCCATTTGCTGATGGTGAGATGAGAAGCGTCGAAACACAGCTTCAGCAGCTTGAAAACAAGAAGCAAAACCTTGAGAACAACGTTGAAAATGAAAAAGTGAATATCGAATCCCGCAGGCAAGCCGGGGTGGCGGAACTTAAGGAAGCCGAGTCTGACATCGTTGCGTCGACCGCCAAACTCGAACAGGCGAAAGCATTGGTCGAGGAAGTCTCGGCTGATTACAATTACAAAAAAACCAAATTTGACGGCGACACAATGCTGTTACCG
>JAIYDQ010000008.1 GCA_027487375.1 Planctomycetaceae bacterium | reverse complement strand
GGTTGGTTCGCAAGCCTGCTCGATTCGATGGGACTGGAAACTCGACAGTTAGAGGGACTCGAGTAAGATTTTGCTCGGCATTGTTTCTAAAAGTGTAGCTACGCTCGCCAGAGCGTAGTGACTATAAGTGTAGCTACGCTCACCAGAGCGTAGTGACTCGAGGAAATTTTCTGTTCCATCGAATGTGTCCGCCTCCAAGTTCGATCTCTAGATCGATTCTTGAGTGGATTTAGCTACGGATTGAGCACGATGACCACGCGTAGGACCGCCAGGAAGCTGTCATGCCTTCGGCACTAAACAATATGCAACTTCCAAGCTTACGCCTCGGGTTAAGGAAAACGCAGGATTTTAGGTTAGTTGGCTCGGTCCAACTAGTTGATCCCTTTCTCTGTAATTGTTGATTTACCGAATCCGCCTTGAAACTCTGGCTTGAGGATTTTTTGAGGATATCGAGTGTTCTTAAAAAATGATGGGGAAGGCTTCATCAATCGCTGAACTGCTTGTACGGTAGTCTCACCCTCTTTCAACTGAACGCCATTAGGCAGCCCCACTGTATATGCTGATTGATGAACATCTTTGCCTTGATGTTTAATCACGATACTGTACTTCCACGAACGTTCCGAGATACGTGTTGCCGGTCCTGAGGGGCGACCGAATCCGAATCCAATTGGCCCGAAACGACCATCGCTTGAGTAGTAATCCACTTCCTGCAGATCGCCTTGTTCAAGTGAGATGACGACTTCGTTTTCGGAGTTGCTGTCCTGCACCCATCCTAGCGAAACCAGTTGCTCGACTACAGCCGATTCACTTGCTTTTTGTTCATCTGGGCTCATTCCATTCCAGCGGGATGTAACCCGGAACGAACTTCCTGGACGAATGCAGTAGATCTCCTCTGCAGACTTCGATTTGGCGAGATCGTCGACATCGAGATGCGGAAGTTTATAGGCAATCAACGCCCCGCCATTTTCACCTGCAAACAAAGAAAATAGTTGTCCACCAAAGACCGCTGTCGATTGAGCGTTTTGAATGTTGTACGTCCAGACAGGAATCCCCTTCTCGGAGTCAATGAGCAGCTTATTGTTTAGGAGCACGTACGAGCCTAACCACTGTATCGATCCTGTTGAGGATTCGTTCACCCAGATTGATTGCGTCAGTTGACCATCTGTAAGGCGGTAGATCGAGACATTGAATGGAGTATATACGGCTAGCGATTCGCCTGATGGTGAGAAGGCGACAGAGGGCGGGAAGGAACTCTTTACCGGTATCAACCCGACTTGTTTCCCGTCATCGCCACGAATGAGTGCGATTCCGCTGTTACTAGGTAACGCAATCAACTCACCTCGTCCTCCAATGGCAGCAGTGTGCACGCCGCTAGTGCTGCCTTGATGTGTCACGCGTTTAGACTCAAGATCCCATATGGTCAGCGTGCTTTTTTGGCTGATTGTGGCTAGCCGATTGGTCGATAGAAAGCCAGCCCACAAGACTTCATCCCAATCGCCTCCACCAGCAGTAAACCGAAAAAGTGGGGCATATTTCCCTTCGCTCGTGGATTCAAAAACCGCCAGCTCATTTCCTTTGTCAAATGTGGAAACGATTACCGCCGCAAACTGCTTCGCATCAGCAGACATAGAGTAGATTTTCCAAGGTTCTTCCCAAGAACCAATGACCGTTGGTTCGCTGTCTTTTAGATTCAAGCTTCCGAGCCGTGCGAAAGTTTCCTTTTGCATCTTTGCGACATTATAAACGCTCACGACAGCTGTTCGATTGACTCCCCCAACTGCCATCGAGACGCCATCAAAAAACTTCTTCGTGATCGGTAACTTGATGACCTCGTCTGCTACCTCGGGTAGCTTAAACGGCGAGACTTGAGAGCCTTTCCACATTGGAAGATCGTAGTTGATTGCGATCGGCTTCCCCTTACTCGTCTGAAACTTAACCACGGGAATGCTTCCTGATGAATCCTGGTCGTCAGATTCAGCAGTGGCCGATCTTTCGAGACGCTTCGTCGGCGGCGTTTTCGGGTTTGAATTACCTTTCAATTCTCCTCCGGCGAAAGGGTTTATTTCGGTTTCTGCGTTGGCGTCTCCCATCGCCGCTGCCGCGTCCAGAAATGACTCGACAAACATTCGGTCTGATTCGCTCATGCTTGCAAGCGGGATTTTAACCTCGCGACCATCATCCTTAAGCAGTTGAATAGAATCGCTATTCGCTTCGGCTAGTTTGGCATCGACTTTGAACTTTCCAGACTTATCCGACCATGTCCGTCGTTTACCAAAACCTGCAGTTGGGCCGGAAGGAGCTTCCGCTAGAGCAATTACATCGAACCAAGCTATAGCAACAAAAAGTGCTGAAAGGAGCACCGAGAAACAGAAGCGAATCATGTGCGAGCCCATTAGAAAGAAAATGCCACGGAGGCGACCGGAAAAACACCGCGCCGGACGTTCTAAGTTTAAAACATGGGGAGGCGCGTGTGAATCAGGTCCGATCGACTTTATTCATCAGCATTTGGGAGCCGCAAAACCAGGCTCCGACCTTGCCTAAACAATATGGGTAAGCTATCAGCCAAGTTAACGAAGTATGTTCGGCTCGAGCAGGCGAATTTTTCGTGCAGCCATGATTTTCGAAACGAAGGAGCAACTTCAGCGGATGCCTTCTTGGGGGGACACGCGATTGAATCTTCGAATCTTTGCAAATCGCCCTTGTTCTCCAGTGTGAAGTCTCGCTAAAACCTCGAGAGTCGTGTTTTTGTTTTCGCCTCTTTCGTCGCTTCCAACGACCGAATCATTATGTTCAATGCCTCTGAAACCATCGCGATGCAAGTCGCTGCAGTAGAACAATGGCACAAGTCTGATTACTTGAACTCATGTTCGGGTTGGCTAGAAATTGCATGCCAGCAGCATCGATACAACTACGATTTGTGGCATCAAGAAGATATCGCGAGAAGCCCTGACGTTAGTGATGGCGAGATTGCGACCGTCAAGCGAGCGATCGACAAACTCAACCAACAACGTAATGACTGGATCGAAAAGCTCGACGATTGGCTCACTGCTTACCTCGAAGAAAAGCAAATCGCCCTCCAGGCAAATGCGACCCAAAACTCGGAGACACCTGGATCGATGATTGATCGACTGTCGATTATTGCGATCCGAATTTACCATCTGGACGAACAACTGGATCGCCCGGACATTGATGATGCGCATCGCGATAAAGTGCTTACGCGCTCTGCAATCTGTCGCGTTCAACAGAGTGAGTTAGGGCAATGTTTGGACACCGCGATCAAAGAGATCCTCTCGGGTGCGAAACGACATCGGACTTATCGTCAGTTCAAGATGTACAACGACCCGAGCTTGAATCCATATCTTTATCGTAGGCAATCGAATGCTGCAAAACGAGCTTGCTAGAAACCAAATTATGTTTGTGTACTGATCGTGTGCGACGAACGCATCATGACTTTGACAGACGAGAGTTCCGCTTACGAAGAAACCCCACGCTACTTCAAGGATGAAATGCTATGCGAAAGATTGCTATTCTGAATCAAAAGGGTGGTGTTGGAAAAACGACCACGTCAGTGAATCTTGCTGCCGCTTTGGCAAACGCAGGACAACGCGTCTGCTTGATTGATTTAGATCCCCAATCGCACGCATCTCTGCATTTGGGAATGTCTACACATCAAGGCGAACCAAGTATGTACGACGTTCTGTGTGACAATGCTTCGTTGGCAGATGCGCGGAAGTGGGTTCATCCGCACCTTGCTGTTATACCAGGCAGTTTAGATTTAGCCGCTGCCGAAATTGAGTTAGCGGGTGAAGTTGGTCGTGAGATGATTCTGAAGGACCGGCTGGAGATCGACACTGAAGAGTTCGACTTTATGCTACTCGATTGCCCACCGTCGCTGAATGTTCTTACGCTTAATGCTTTGACAGCAGTGGACGAGGTCTTTCTACCGCTGCAGCCACATTTTCTCGCGTTGCACGGTTTGAGTAAGCTTCTGCGTACAATTGATCTCGTCGCGAAACGACTGAATCCTACGCTTCGATTGTCGGGCATTGTTTTGTGCATGTACGAATCATCGACCAGGTTGGCAGCTGAGGTTTCTCGCGATGTCCAAGAATTTCTGACCCTTCAGTCCTCGCAGTCGGGGGTTTGGGCGGGTGCCAAGTTCTTCCAAACGAAAATTCGACGCAACATCCGGTTGGCAGAAGCCCCCAGCTTTGGCCAGTCGATCTTTAGTTACGCTCCCAATTCGCACGGAGCAGAAGACTACTTTTCTCTCGCTTGCGAAGTCCTAGGCCATGACGCGCCAGAGTCAGCAGGTAAACTACACGAAGTAGAATCTCTTACTTCGGTTGCAAGCATCTCATGACAACTCGCGTTTTAGTTACCGGTTACGGTGGCTTTCTCGGAAGCCATATCTGTCGGCAGCTAACACGCCAAGGCTATCGTGTGCACGGAATCGCCCGGCGCGACTATCCAGAACTTCGACAAATCGGTGTTCAAGCAATTGTCGGTGACGTGACGATTGCGAACCAATGTCGTGAAGCGATCGAAGGAATGGATGCGGTGATTCACACGGCCGCGCTGGCCGGTGTATGGGGAAAGCGATCCGATTTCGAAGCGATCAATGTTACCGCGACAAATCATCTCCTCAATGCAGCGAAATCATGTGGCGTTCGCGCATTCGTTCATTGCAGCAGCCCCAGCGTCACCTTTGACGGAACGCCACAGTCGGGGATCGACGAATCAGTAGGTTACCCCAAGAAATGGCTATGCGATTATCCTCGAACAAAAGCCATTTCTGAACAGCAAGTAGTCGCTTCAAACGATCCTAATAAAATGCTGACCGTCGCATTGAGGCCTCATTTGATTTGGGGCGAAGGCGATCCTCATTTGATGCCTCGGCTGATTCAACGTTGCCGACAGGGCCGCCTAAGATGTGTTGGAGATGGAGCTAATCTGATGGATACAGTCCATGTGTCCAACGCGGCAGAAGCCCATGTTCTTGCGTTGAAGAAACTCTTAGATAACGATTTCGGGGCCGCGGGTCGTGCGTACTTTATTACTGACGGCGAACCGATTGCATGCTGGACGTGGATTTCTCAAATACTTACAGCAGCAAAACTAAGCGTACCAAGCAAGCAAATTTCGTTGCGGAATGCTTATCGAATCGGAGCGATTTTAGAAGCAATCTACAGGGCTGGAGGAATTCGCTCCGAGCCCCCGATGACGCGATTCGTGGCCCTGCAATTAGGAGTCGATCATTATTTTTCAATCCAGTCAGCTCGAGATCGGCTAGGATATAATCCTCAGGTGAATCGACTCCAAGAGTTGGAGCGCATAAGTCCCTGGCTGCAACAGATTGCCGCTAGTTCGACATAACCCAAAACGGACAGTCAACGATGCATTTTCTCTCCAATCGCATTACAACTCGCAAGCGGTCTATGGTGCTGGTGTTTCTTTTGAGTGTGCTTGTCGATTCGAGCAGCATCCGACAGGCAGATGCAGAAGAAAAAAATCGGCGTGCTCCTTACGGAACCTATCTCGGAAGGCGTATCGCTCCCGCAATGACTCATCTCGCAGCGAATTGGCTTATTCGAGGTGAACGCGAATCGGAAGAGGACCCCAGCAAGCTTTTGAAACAGCTCGATTTAAAACCAGGGATGATCGTCTGCGATATGGGGTGTGGTAACGGTTTCTACTCGTTGAAAATGGCGCAAGCAGTTGCTCCCAACGGTCGTGTTTTAGCTGTAGATATTCAACCGGAGATGCTGCAACTGCTAAGCCGACGATCGATAGAAGCCAAAGTCGATAACATCGATATGATCCTCGGGACCACGACC
>JAIYDQ010000331.1 GCA_027487375.1 Planctomycetaceae bacterium | reverse complement strand
TCTTGAATGCAAGTGCCATTTCTCGAACTGCTTCGACTATCGGGCGCTACGCATTTTATAACACGAGCTAGACTAGGAAATGCGTAGCGATTGCTGCTATGGTAAGCTTGGCGATATACCAGTAACGCGAACCACTCCCTATCTTCGATTAATCTTCAATAATTATGACCAGCCGCCGCAGATTTATGGCGAGTACCGCCACACTCGCTTTCGTCTCGCAGATTCGCGCAGCTATGCCTTCCGGCAAGACGATCATGCTTCAGTCTGCCTGGGACACCATTAACATTGGTGATATCGGCCACACGCCTGGGACGTTGCGCATTCTTCAAGAGTACCTTCCCGACGTAAAGCTTAAGCTATGGGCAATGAAAGTGGATGAGCGTATCATCGCGATGCTGAGTCGGCGATTTCCAAATGTCGAAATCCTACAAGGCAAGCTAGAGGGTAATACCGATAAGGATGTGAAGCTTCAAGAGGCTATCAAGTCGTGCGATCTATTCATTCGCAACTCCGGTATGGGACAGGACCTCAATTACATGAAGTTCTGCCGTCAGCACGCCAAGCCCTTCGGTCTCTTTGGTCAGTCCTTCTTTCCTACGATGGTAAAGGGGGATGCAGCAGGAGAGCGGATTGAGCTTCTGAAAGCAGCTTCCTTTATCTATGCACGCGAATCGAGAACATTAACCATTCTTAGGGGAGCCGGCATCAACGCAGAGTTTGGACCAGACGGCTGCTTTGGAATCGACGTCCGTGATGATGAGCGAGGAATAGCGACGATGAAAAAGCTGGGGCTAGAGGAAAAGAAGTTCATCACTGTAATGATCCGCACCAATACTCCAAAATACCCAGGCGTAGATGATCCTCGCCCCGAGAAGCTTAATCCGCTACATCCCACTCCACAGCAGATAGCAGACGATCAACGACGCGCGGCGAAGTATCGCGAACTGGTTACGCGTTGGGTAAAAAAGACAGGAGGAAAGGTTCTTATCGCCCCAGAGACGATCAAGGAGATGGGCCACAATAAGCGACTCGTTTACGATCCGCTGCCGCAAGATATCCAGAACCATGTTGTGAATCTTGAATACTTTTGGAATGCCGATGAAGCGGCTTCGATCTTTGCCCGTGCGCACACAATTGTTTGCCACGAGCCTCATTCTCCGATCATCGGCCTCGCGAACGGTACACCAATCATCCATACCTACTCGGAGTTCCATTCGCCGAAGTGCTGGATGTTCGAGGACATTGGTCTCGGTGAATGGTTGCAGGAGATCGACGAGACCCCCGTTGAAAGGATGGTCTCCACACTATTTGAAATCGATGCTGACTATGCAAGCGCCCAGTCGAAAGTTGCAAAGGCCATGGCGTTTGTGAAATCAAAGTGGTCCGATTCCTCGGCGACTATTCATCGTTCACTCTAAAACATGATAGCACGACAATTCAAAGAGCTGAAGGAATAAGTTGGTGGTTCTTGACCGCGCGGATTTGGAAGATACCTAATTTGCCGTCAAGGAGTTCCTGCCGATTCAATCTACTTTCGTAGATTGAATCGGCGTGTCGACGAATAAAATCTCGTGAATCTTTGCAAGTTCGGACTCGGAGATCTTAATCACCTTACGATCATAAGTCATTAATCCATTGACTTCACCTTCGACGTCGGTCGTCTGCGTATACACGCCAGCTGCAATACCTCGCCCTCGCAGATCATTCAGCGTCCTTATCGAGACCCTGTAACGTTCAGTAAGTTCCTCAAGTGTCTTTGGTAGATCGCCGTAGCCCCAATTGCGCCGATTGGCGTCCCATATGTGATCCGGAATTGGATATCCGTGACCACCAAACTCGCCAACGACTTTGATGTATTCATCGAATCGACCATTTTCATTTAATTCAAACGGGAATCCCGGATGTGGGTACCGGTGTTCATCGACTATATCCCCAGCCGGCCAAAAGTTCCCACCGCTAGCAACGTTGACGAGCCTTGACGGATCTCTCTTGACGGTCCAAGCGCCAACATCGACTGTCCGGTGCTGTCCCCAAGCTTCATTGAAGGGAACCCAACAAACAATCGAAGGAGAATTCTCCAAGTTGTTTATCATGCCTTCCAGTTCGGCCATATATTGCTGGTGGGCTTCAGCGGGCCATTCCGCGTCGGTTGGATTGGGTTGCAATCGAGTCCATTCGGGCCAGCCTTTATTGCGACCGACGCCTCCGCTCACTTGGTCTTGCCAAACCATCATTCCCAGTCGATCACAATGGTAGTAGTAAAGTCGAGGCTCGACCTTGATATGCTTACGAATCATATTGAAGCCGACACCCTTAAGCCACTCAATGTCAAACAGCATGGCATTCTCCGATGGAGGTGTCAGTAAGCCATCAGGCCACCAACCTTGATCGAGAGGTCCCCAATGAAAAATTTGCTTGCCGTTGAGTGTGAATCGCCAATGGCCTTCTGCATCTTTCACTTTGCCAACACTGCGAATGCCTGTATAAGATTCTACGGTGTCGATGCTCGCACCTGTCTTATCAAGCAAACTGATTTTCAAGTTGTACAAATGAGGTGACGAAGGTGACCACAGTTTAGCGTTTGCGATGTTTAGTAGAACAGATTCAGATCCTGTTCCTTGTGCGACCAATAGGTCACCATCTCTTACTTCGACTTTTATCTTCGTACTACCTAAAGCGACTGGTACTACGCGAATAGTTCCCGACTGAGCGTCAGTAGCAATCTTCAAATCCTGAACATGCAACGCTGGGACTTCTTCAAGCCATACTGTCTGCCAAATTCCAGAGACTTGCGTGTACCAAATCCCTTTCGGATCGATCTTCTGTTTGCCACGAAGTTGATACTCTTCAGTTGCATCGTCAACTCGAACCACTAACTCATTCTCGCCATCATGAACTGCTTCAGTGATGTCAAAACTAAAAGGTAGGTTACCACCGATGTGAGTTCCTACCGATATGCCATTCACATAGACTTCACAGCGATAGTCGACTGCTTCAAAGTTGAGTTTCGTTCGAAGAGGAGACTTCCGTGACGTAAATGTTCGCCGATACCAAAGAGCCTCAGTCGCGTCCAGCATTCGTTGCACACCACCAAGCTTCGACTCCAAGCAAAATGGAACCAGAATTTTTCCGTCCCAAGTTGATGGCGCTGGTTTCTGATCGATCGGGGTGATAGCGTAATCCCAATTCCCATTCAGGCATGTCCAGTTATCTCGGCGCATTTGAGGGCGAGGATACTCTTTCCAAGCATTGTCCGCGGTAACTTTTTCGCCCCACTCGGTAACCAAATTGGAGAGGAAAGGTCGTTCTTTCTTCGGTTTGTTGTTCGAATCAACCGTTTCAACTTGTCCGGTGTGTACGCGAACACCTGAAATCTTGCCCGAGTATGGATTGGGGTTTTTGTAGCTACCGGCAGGCGATGCTTCATCAAAGCCAATGGTGAGCCCATCTTTGGGTTCATTGGGTATGAGTCCCAGGGCGTTCTCAGACTGAATGGTTTCGTCGCCTAGTTTTAACTTGAGCTTGTCGCGACTAATTTCCGCTTCAAAGGAGAAGTTCCCATTGATCACCTTCTGACAGGCGATACTTTTTACTTCACTAGCGACTCGTAGATCCAATACAAGTTTACCGTCTCGAACGTGAACCGCGTAGCCAAACGTGCTCCCGCCATGAGCTACCAACACCCCGTCTCCTCTCCCATCGGTCACGTTACCCGAGATTGAAATAGATCGATTGGCAATCTTTGGAGTCTCCACTTTTTCTTGTTCGGGGGAATCCTTTGTCGCTGCGATAGTTGCATTTTCCAATTGAGAATTATTCTTTGCGGATTCGTTATTCTCCCAAATAACACCGACGCGGCGTGCCCAAGCTGTCCACTCGGAGGTCATCTCTTCAACACGCTTTGGATAAACTGCCGCTAAGTCATTCAATTCGCAACGATCTTCGGCGAGGTTGTAAAGCTCCCAACGAATATCGTTCGGCATCCGCTTGGACCAGACAATCTTCCAGTCTCCCTTACGCCATGCGTGAGCACCTTGGTGGTCGAAGCCAATTCCTCTTGCTTCGATTTGCCCACCACGCATCGCCGGCAATAAATTCTTACCTTCGATTGGCTGTACTGAGACATCACCACGTTTTGTTAATTGTTGCGCGTTGACGGCAGCAAGTACGGTTGGAACGATATCCATTACGTGCACAGGGGTATTGACCCAGTCGGCACTTGAAGCGAATCCCTTGGGCCAGTGCGCTATGAACGGTGAATTGATACCACCTTCATGCGTGAAGTGCTTATATAATCTTAGAGGCGTGTTACATAGATTTGCCCATGCACTTCCATAAGAGTGGTGTGTCCCGACACCGCCGATCTCGCGAAGTCGATCGCCGGTATGAAGTGTCGTTTCGCCCTTTCTGGATTTTCCATCGAAACCTAGCGGTCCCCATTCGTAACAAGCTCCGTTGTCGCTAGTGAACATGATAAAAGTGTTCTCAAGATCATTGGTCTTTGTAAGATGTTCTACGATTCGTCCAACGCCGTGATCTACCGATTCGACCATCGCGGCATAGACTGCCATCCGCCGCGCTAAATCTCGTCGCCGATCTTCGGGCAAAGAATCCCAAGCGGGATTCTCTTCACCGGAGTAACCGTTGGCGATCGCGGGTTCGTCGACCGGAACGAGACTGCGGGGACTTAGTTTCCAAGCAGGACCGCTTGCGAGACCGATCTTCTGCATCTTGGCAAAACGCTCTTCTCGTAGTTTATCCCAGCCTTTAAAGTATCGCTGTTCGTGTTTGTCGACACGATCGGCAGGAGCTTGCACAGGAAAGTGTGGTGACGAATGAGCAAGAAAAACAAGCCATGGCTTACCGCTTTTCTGTCCCTGCTTAATGAACTCCAATGCGTAGTCGTTAAATGCATCTGTGGCATAGTAGTCTTCCTTCTTGTATTGCAGTTCAGGTTGGCGGCCAACCGGTAATCGCTCGTAGTAGTCGCGTTCGTATTGGTCATACGAGTGATCGTTGGTGTATCCATAGAATTCGTCGAACCCTCGATCGATCGGGCCGGTCAAAGGATGCATGTGCCACTTGCCGCAATAGTAATTCTGATATCCAGCAGGCTTCAGTATCTCAGCCATTGTAGCGCAGTCGTTTCGCAAGCGTCCCAAGTAACCGGGCCCCTTGCTTTCTAGTGGCTTATTAGAAGTGAAATCACCAATGCCAGCTTGAGTTGGATACAAACCTGTCATTAATGATGCGCGTGTAGGGCAGCAGCGAGCTGAATTGTACATCTGTGTGAATCGAACTCCTCCTTTCGCTAGCGCATCAATGTTCGGTGTTGGGATCTCTCCGCCATAACAACCTAAATCAGAGTAACCAAGATCGTCAGCTAAGACGACGATGATGTTGGGCGAATCCGCTGGGAGGCTTGGCACTGGTGTTGTGAGCACCAAAAGACAAGTTAAGAGTAGGCTATTTGCAGTTCTCATAAGATCGGAGAGGATTTGTTGGAGGGGAGTGCTTGATTGATTGTGGAAAAGATCGATACCGGAGTCTTCGAGGAATTCAGAGGGTGAGTTCGAATGTTATTGAGGAACATCGTATCACCATCGGCATCATTAAACCACTTAAACACCATTGATTCTTCCTTGAAGTCAAACAGGCCAATTTCGGAGTTTGGGCCAGGGGCTCTTTTCCTTCTCCTGAGTTCTAAGGGCTTATCGCAAGCCGAAGAAATAGTCGTGGTGATTCAAAAATGGTTGGACTTGGATTTCCGTTATCAAACATCTTACTTGTTAACACGATGTTTCATCGAAACGCGGTGTGGAGAGCAATTGCACCAGAGTTGGCGATACGTAAGTACAGGAGATCTTTCATTGCAGATGCGGTGCATCGTGGCCGCAGCTTTATTGATTCATCTATTACCAATGGCGTATAAACCCCAATAAACAGGATGGACCAGATGACCTTCAAACTGATCGCATTACTTCGATGGATGTGGCTGCCAATTACTTGGGGATATCACTGTCCAAACTACTTGCGTAGGAACGTTAATAGGTCATTAACAAGCTGCATTTTGTGCGTTGCAAATAGTCCGTGAGATTCACAGTCGTATTCGATTAATTCTGCGTTTTCTATGGACTTTGCTGCCTGACGAGCTGACACGTCGATAGGAACAGCCCGATCACCGGTACCATGAACGATCAGAGTCGGTACTGTGAATGATGGTAGATCAGGACGAAAATCGGTCGTTCCAAAAGCATTTGCACAGGCAAGGATTGCGCGTAAGCTTCCTTGCATTGCGAGGGAGTGCGTCCACTGAAGCACCTCATCGCTCACGGAGCTATTCTTCGAACCGACACCATAAAAATCTTTGAAGAAAGAAGCGAAGAACTTCGCGCGATCCTCGCGGATGCTTGATGCAATGAAGTCGAATACTCCAGGATCTACTCCCATTGGGTTATCGATTGTCTTCAGCATGAAGGGCACGACCGACGCAACCAATGCAGCAGATCGGACCCCCTTTGCATGGTGTCGTGACATGTACCGAGCGACCTCACCACCGCCCATGGAGAATCCGACAAGCGTTACATCGTCCAACTGCAATTCTGCCATTACATCCGCGAGATCGTCCGAAAGTGTGTCGTATTCGTATCCTGTCCAAGGTTGGTCGGACCGACCAAAACCACGTCGATCGTATGCGATTGTTTGGAAGCCGGCTTCAACTATCGGAAGCGCGACATCATCCCAACTGTCAGCGGATAATGGCCAGCCGTGAATCAATACAACCGGCCTTCCGGTTCCCCATACCTTCGCATAAAGCCTTGTTTTATCACGTGTTGTAATGGTTGGCATATGATTAATCCTTGCAATTGATTGAGTTAAAGTCTAGAGCCCAAGTGTATCCGAAAAGAGTGACTTTTACGTCTAACTTCACTGGGCTTTTCGCGGTAATTTCATTTCTGTTTTTAATGGAAATGCCCGTGATTGGAAGCTATGCGGAAGAGATAGTCCACACGAACTCCGGAACGCAATTAAATCGCGCGATTGAATTCTCGCAACATCGTTTAACATGACAATCGTTACTACTGTTCCAAATAGGAATGGAGTTTTAGAGATTTTGCCTAGTCGCAACATTTGGTTCGACGCTGAGCAATACGAAGTCCGACTACTCGAAATGGTCGCGTTGGGTTCTACCTTTCGCACATAGGTGTAAATGCAAAGTGATCTAGCGATACGTGTTTGGGGAGCGCAATTGTGAAGAAGTCGATATTGTCGTTTGCTGCGATGGGTTCGGTTGTGATGCTTGCAAGCGGCATTAGCTTTGCGCAGGAAGAATCCCTTCCGGAACCAATCGCTCCACAGGAACAGGTTGTTGTTCGCACACCGTTAGTAGATACGTCGAGCGTAAGCGAATATCGGCGCAGTCGGCTTGAGATTGAAGCCGCAAATCGTGCGCTTCGTATGGAGAGAAATCGCCGGTTAAGTGAGGCTCGAACCGAACTGGAGATTGCCAATATGTATGCCGGTCATCGGCCAGCGCGACCTACAGTCAACGCAGGTTTCATGTTTAGCGCTCCGCCTGTTCCGTCCTACCGATGGATGAACTTATACGGACCGGTCTCGGGTTGGTAGTTCAGAGTAATGCTTTGGTAGCTGTAGCTGGGCACATTGCAGTAGGTACGCGTCTAGCTTGTCGGTTTCGCAATCGAAAGTCTATAAGCGTGTCTTGCGCATGGTCATTGTGCTCGATCCTTAGCAACTTGAACCTAAAAACCGATCTGATTTAGCTCGATTACTTCGCGAGCTTTACTGGTTGTCGTGTTTGTCGTAGTGACTCACGGGATAGTGCCGGCTAGTCTTGGTAGTGAGTGCAGAAGTCTTACAACTTCCGCGACGAGATTTGATGGCGACTTCTTAGCCGCATTCGGTCGTGCTTCGGTGCAACGATGGGTCTGGGTAAACTCCAGGAAGATCATCGTGATACCACTGGTCTAGTTTGCTCATCCATTCTGCTCTTGATTTGACTCGTACGAAGCTCTCGCGCACGCTCAGATGTTCTGGATGGAGTGCCGAATACTTGATGCCGAACTTCCTCATTTGTACGCTCGCACGATCTTCGCCATAGATTTGTTCGGCAAGTAAGAAATGGCGTTTCATGGTCTCGCGCTGTTCCCAAAGACTAGGCGGAGCTGGTAAATCGAGCCCTGAGAATATCGCACGGCATTGTTGAAAAATCCACGGATTACCAATGGCTCCACGAGCGACCGTCACTCCGTCGATTCCCGTTTCCTGCATCATGCGGAGACAATCTTGAGCAGAGAACAGATCGCCACTTCCGAGAATACATTTGCTGCCAACGTGTTGCTTAACCTGCTTCAGGAACTCCCAGCGACTTGGGCCAACGTATCGCTGCTCTACGGTTCGTCCATGCACGGTAATCGCATCAATCCCCAACTCGAACGCTCCGTCGAGTATCGTATAAAAGTCATCACGACTTTTCTCAGAATCATCGATGCCACGTCGCATTTTGATTGTTACAGGGATATGCTCCGGAACGATATCACGAGTTCTTTTGACGATCTCGAGTGCAACTGATGGTTGGCTGAGATGAAATCCACCGCGACATCTTCCGAGAACCTTTTTCACGGGACATCCGAAGTTGATATCAATCACGACAAATCCCGCTTCCGCCAGTTTCTTGGCCCCAAGGGCGAACTGCTCGGGTTCGGCTCCCATCAATTGACCTGCGACCGGCTGCTCTTCTGGAGTATTGAATAGAAAGTGACGCGTTCGTTCGCGATCTTTCAATGCTACTAAAAACTGATCGAGCATCACTTCGCACAAGCTGTACGACGCACCCATTTCGCGAGCAATCAATCGCATTGGCCAATCACTGTAACCGCTTAACGCAGCTTGAACGACTGGAAAACCGATCTCCAGTCCTCCAATTTTCAACGGATTGAAAAGAGGTTTTGCTTGAATTACTTCTCCACTTGTACTGGTCATTCAACGATGTTCTTTATAACTATTGCGGGTACATTATTTTGGGTCTGACGTTGCTTCACGATCATGCATGAGCGCGTAAAGAATCATGTTAATTGCAATCTTGGCCGCATCATCTCGAGGATATCCTAAGCATTGCGAGGATTGTCGTGACTCAAGTGCACAGCTTAAATCATAGGGTGAAAAGACAACAATCGGATGGCCATTCCAAACTAACATTTCGATCGCGGGCGTTCCTTCGTACTTCTGTATTTGTATTGCTTGTCCATTTTCAGCAGTTGGGCGATTGATGGTGACGCGTCGAATGTCGAATCCCTGATATTCATCGGTCATCATAGAATGGTTAGGCTCAACCGTTTTCCAAGTTGCTTCTGGGACGATTGCGGAGATTTCTTCACGAACCGATTTTGTGAAGTCGGCATTGCCGCAAACGGCATCACCGATGACCATTCCACCATTCCTAAAGTATTCGCGTAGTGCAATTCGCTCCGCATCATTCCACTGGAAAGACCTGCGACCAGACAAGTAGGCGACAGAATGTTGGCTGAGGTCTTGCGATGACGGTAGCAGTAATGGTGAGACATTAGAGACTCGCGAGGGAAGCTCTCGAACAAGCAAATCCATTAAGTGAGGGACAGCTCTTGGAGTATCTTCTGCTCCGCCGTTGTGAGCCAATCGTGGGACTTGAGTAACACCGCGTGGGTTTTCAAAAGTCGTCGCGGTTTCTTTAATGACATCGACGGCATCCAGCTTCTGCTTCAATTCGCGTCCCGTTGCATATGTTGCCACGTTCACTCCAATCAACGTGGATTGTTGACATTCTCCGAGGATGTTTTCAGGTAATCTGGATGGGAAACCGTACGGGCGCAGTAGTTCCCATCTGCAAGAGAGGCTAATAGGACTAAAGACAACGCTGGTGCGGCAGCAGGCCTCCATTCCATAAAGCCAGAAATCTGATGGCATCTTATCAATATCGACGGAGGCTTCCGCGAACCAAATTGGATGAGAAACTGGGAGTTTAACGAGCGGGCGTTGGAAGAGCTCCTCCATCAACGCGCGAAAGGAGATCTCAAAGTCTTTACCGTCGCATCCATTCCCGTTCGCTGCTTCTGCGAAGACAAAGCCACCTTGTTCAATGTAATCCTTTAAAAGCTTCTTTTGCTTGTCAGGCAATTGAAATGCTGATGATCCCGACATGAATAGTATCGGCGAGTCCAACAATTGCTCGACAGTTGCGTTTTCAAGAGTCAGCGATTGCCAAGCTAGGTCACGTTTCCAAGCTTGCTCGATATGCCCGGTTAAATGTTGCAAAGATCTTCGATGAAATGAATCTTTCTTTGCATCGCCATTCAATTCAACACGGCTCATGACAATCTGTCTTTTTCCTTTAGACAGGAAAAGCAAAGCGAGCGCCGTGTCGGTTGTTCGATCATTCTCACCGCCGCCATTGGAAAAGTATCCGTTAGCGGGAACTTGTCGCTGCAGAATGGCTTCGCAACCTTCTCGATACCAATCGTGGTTGTTGAAGAAGCGTTGTCCTGTGAGTCTGCCAACTCGCTCGAGCGCATATAGGTAATAAAACAAGTAGCCACCATTTGGGTTACTTGTGATCGAAGCGTTCGCGTCCAGCCATTTCAAGCCAATCTCGGCCGGAGTCAGATCGATTTCATCACCGCAGCACTGAAGCTTGCCATCAACGATTCTCACGTCTGATGAATCAAGAGCGTCTTCGGTCATGACCATGGACGCGATCCCCGCGCAAGTCATGCTTCCAGTGATCGGCTCGCCACTATTAATGCCAGGATAAGACCATCCTCCCATCGTCTTCACGTTGAGTTCTCGTTTTGTGGCGGGTAACGCTTGGCTGCTAGTCCAGTAATCGCGAGCGGCTTTCATCGTTGCGAGCGGGATGGGTTGAAGGGCCCGTTGAGCTTCCCATAGTGCTAAGACAGCGAACTGTGCATTCGATGTGTCGCTGCGACCGGGGGACTTGTCATAGGACCAACCGCCGGTCGTTTCACCGGATTTGATTTGTGCAGCTTCGAGCCATTCAACGTTTCGACGAATCAACGCGGCGTATTTCACTGGATTGGCCGCGCAATACGCCATCGTCTGTAGCGACGTTTCGTAGGTTTTGTTCGGGGAGATGCCGCTAATGAATTTCAATCCTCGGTCGACAGTGGGGTCTTGAGGAGTCAGTCCGCAATTAAGTAAGGCCAATACACAAAGGGAAGTTTGAGCGCTTTCATAGTGAGGATAGCCAGCCCAACTGCCGTTCTCGTTCTGCTCGCGGCGAAGAAAATTGACAGCTGCTTTAATCGACCGGTCTACCATCTCGGGAGTTACCCCCTGCGCGGAAAGCTTTGTGTCCCAACCACAAGCAATCGCGAGCAGAATGCAGAAGCATTCGAACGAAAATCTTACAGGAAGGTATTCTCCTAATGATTTGCGTATGTTTGCCGAAAATTTTTTTTGCACTTCGTAAAATAAAACCTACGTTTGAGATTGAGATGGAAGCTCGAGGAGTCGCTTGAGTCGGACCATCGAAAACAGCCGGTTAACCCACTCTGGAGTCGGAATTGAATGGAGTTAGGCTTTTATCGATTCGCGGAGACCGTTTAATCGAAACTGTTTTGCTTGTCTGAAACACATATTTCAACGAGAGCTTTGCTATGAGTACTTCGAAATGGTTTCTAACTGTCGTGCTTGCGGTATCGCTTGTGACTATGGGGCATGCTCAAACGCCGACAAGCCCGCAACCGACAATCCGACCATTCAACCTACCATTGATTTCGCCCACCATGCGAACTGGTAGTGATGCTCGCGCGGCTGCTTTCAACAGAGATTATCTTCCCAGATTCCGACAAATCATCAACGACAACCTTTCAGAATCGGTTGTTTTTACGGGCGTCTCGGGCTTTAAGTTGGATTCGTCCAAGTTTTTCTTGCTTCGTAGAAGCCCCTATCCGATTCGAGTTTACTTTCTTGCCGAAGGTGCAGGTTATTGGAATACGTTGGGATTCGCCTTTACGCCTGCGGGTCAGGAAACGTCTGGAACTCCTTATTTGATCTTCCCGAACGCATCGGATGACCCTGGAAAATCGAGAACAATTAATACCCCGGTTCGCGAAGGTGACTTTGTGGATCTAGGCGTCGGTGGAAACGGTTGGCAACTGGATTTCTTTCTGATCGCTGACGGAGCTCGCAATGGCCAAACTTGGTACTGGAATGAAATTGAAAAGAATGGTGATGGACTTCAGCACGTCGTGTGCTTCTTGATTCCCGGAAGTCCATTCATCCTTGTGGGCTTTGAAGATCTGTGGGGCGGTGGTGACCGCGACTATAACGACATTCTATATGTAGTCGACATCGGTCAAGAGAACGCTGACTTACTTATTGGTACACCCTACCCCTATTAGTAAGTCGGATCGTTAAGCGAAATCTAATCGCATCTACTTTCGACAGATCATCCGAGAGGCCTTAGCCTCCGGTAAGCGGAACTCGCAATCGAAACTGAACGCTGATTTAAGGCGGCAAATGAACTAGCGATCAGTTGGAATTGCAAGCAGACGTTACTGAGTAAAAGCGATCACTTTGCCTTCTCCTAACACTACGCATTCAAACCATTCTTTAAAGTAGACTTCCGTTGTGACTCCGACCCTCATACTCAATAAACGATCACCTCATAATACCGCTCGAAGGAGCGGTGTTGCCACGGTTGAATTAGCAGTTGTTCTGCCGATTCTGTTGATGTTGGTGTTCGGTACCATCGAGGTTTGCCAGCGAATTTTTATTCGTCAGTCTGCGGTTATCGTTGCATACGAAGGTGCACGGCTTGCAGCGCGCGGTATCAGTACGAATGCTGAAGTTACTTCTCGCTGTCAGCAATTACTCACGAGTCGTCGAGTTAGAAATGCAACCGTGACCACATTCCCTGCCGACTTTATGCAGAGCCCAACGGGAACCGAGATTCGAATCACGATTACTGTTCCATGGGCAGACAATAGTGCCAGTAGAGTTGTCGTTCCTAACCAAGGGGTGATGACCGTGTCAGCGTTTATGCTTCGAGAGTAACAACCAAGATAGGGCGTTGCAACAATGTTCATGCAATCACAAAATCGAAGAATAGATCGCCATGTGCGACGTGGTTCGATTGTCGCATTGGCTGTCGCGATGATCGTATCGATGCTTGCCATCAGTGGTTACAGTATTAACTTGGCTTACATCGAACTGGTTAGAAGTGAGCAGCGACTGGCGACGGATGCTGCCGTGAAGGCTGCTGGAGTGGTTCTTGGAACATCGCAATCGGTTGATACAGCTCGTGCGGCGGCAAAAGCAATTGGCGCAAAACATCAGGTCGCCGGTGCTCCGCTCGTTCTTACCGATTCTATGCTGGAGTTCGGGGTTTCTACTCCAAATTCGAATGGGTCTTACACGTTTACTCGAATTGATAATCCATCGACTGCAACGACCATCAACGCAGTCCGCGCGGTAACGAACCTCAATCAGCGTGCTGGCGGTGGTGCCTCTTTAGTGGCGTTCTCAGGCGTCTTGGCTCAATCGGGAGGTGCTTCTGGTAGCATTACCAAATTCAGCCCGACCATGTCGGCGATTGCGACTCGGATTGACATCGATCTTTGCCTTGTCGTTGATCGATCGGCATCTATGGCTTGGGACTTAACCAACGCATCTTTCTCGTACCCGGCGGAAATGAATGGGAAGTCTCCTATTCAAAACTATTTAACGAAGCCGCATGCAACGCTCAGTCGATGGGCTTCGCTTCAACGTGCTGTTGGGATCTTCACCAATGTATTGAGTCAAAATCCCTTTTACCCACAAGTCGCATTAGCTTCGTATGCAAGTGAAGTTGAGTTTGGTGTCTATAACTCTACGCTCGCCAGCTTGGATATTCCGCTCGGCAATAACTATAGCGGCATTCCGGCGAAGATTACCGCCCTCGGTACACAGCCATTAATGGGCAATACAAACGTTGCGGCGGGGCTCCGCGTCGCGATCGATGAATTATTGAATCCGAGTAATCCTGCTAAAAAGCGAGTTACATCGACTAAGCATATTGTCCTTTTGTGTGATGGAATGATGACTGCTGGCTCTGGTGACCCAGTTGCTATTGCTGCCGCTGCTCGTGCATACAACGTTCGAATTTCAACGATCGCGTTTGGCGCACAAGCTGACGTTGCACTGATGCAAAACATCGCGACTGCCGGCGGAGGCACCGCCTATGTCGCCATCAACGAGTCGCAGTTGACTCAAGTCTTTCGAACGATCGCAGCCACGCTTCCATCTGTCTTGACGGAGTAGAAAACAAAATCAGGCGAAAGCCTTGATCGACGTAATCGCATCATGAAAACCAACACTCACATAAGACATAATCATGCGTTCAAAACGCGTCCAATGCGCGGTCGTGAAAGGCTCGGCGCGTTCACGGTTGAATTTGCAATTTGCTGTTCAGTTCTTTTTTTGACCGTATTCGCTGGTCTTGAGTTTTCACGATTTATGTTCGTTCGGCATGCGATCGACCAAGCTGCTTTTGAATCGGCTCGACTTGGGATCATTAAAGGGAAAACGCCTGCCGATGTAACGGCCCTGGTCAATTCGATGCTTCGAACCTCAAGCGTGAAACCGAGCACCGCGACCATCACTGTAACGCCATCCACTTTTGACGATACGACAATGTCGATCAAAGTACGCGTCTCGTGTCCCTACGCTGCCAATTCTTGGTTGCCGCCCCGGATCTTTGGAAGCCAGCCGATCGTTTCGGAAATTGAACTCGATCACGAAAACAAAGCTTATTTGGTGCCCTCTGGCGGCCCCAATATTGGTACCAACGCTGGTATTGGCGCGGATTCTCTCTAGTTAGACTCGGTTAGGCTTGCGTTGAAGTTCGAGCTTTAGCCGCTTCTGGCAAATCCAAGGTGCTCGAAGCCTAAAAGCTGTACTCCAGCGCGGTTGCG
>JAIYDQ010000421.1 GCA_027487375.1 Planctomycetaceae bacterium | reverse complement strand
CGTCCTTTGCTTTCTTGGTGTCAGGTGTGTCCCACAACTCAATCAACTCTTTGATCAATTGCCGTTCGGCGTTAGACGCTCCAATTGCGACGATCGTGTTCGTGTCGTTATCGGAAATGAATCGCATCGCTCGCTTTTTACCGAGTTGGGGATCTTCGTTCTTTTTCTCCGGAGTTTCATCAAAAAAGAGAAAGCGAAGAAATGAGTCACGTTCGTTATCGTTTTTCTTTTCTTCCTTGAAATAATCTTCTAAATTGAGCACGATCCAAGAGGCCCGCGTGTTCTTCACTTCGAATACGTCGTACGGTTTCTTTGGCGGCGTATCGCGAAGCATCAGCGATTCAAGCTTATTGAGAGCATCGATATCTTGGCTTTTGAGTACCAAGTTTCCATCTGCATCAAAATCAATCTCGACCGGTGAATTCGTTGTTGGAGCCTCAGTCTGGACCAATTTTTCGTTTGGATAGTGTTTCGATCCTTGTATCGTAGTTGCAACATGCGAAGGATTTTTCAAGTGTTCAGACCATGCGGTTGGTGCACTTGGTGATACCTCACGTTGCTTTGGTGCATCATCTGGTTTTTCGGAGGGGGTGTCTGTGTTAGGGGCGTCGTTCGTCTTGTCCTTGGGGGCACTTTGTTCTGTAGCATTCTTTGGGTCAATCTGTTGCTTATCAGTGGGACCTGTGTACGGTAGGTCGTATTCGGAGTCATCGGGAAGGATAAGTTGCGAACCTGGGGCAATGCTTTGCCATTTCTTTTTGATTGCTTCCAAATACTCCTTTGTTTCCGCGGCACGTGATCCTTCAATAACGCGGAAAGGATTGCCTTGCGATCCTTCAGGAGGGATCTCGCCTAGTTTTATAAGCAACTTATTAATCTCTTCTCGTTCTACTTCGTTGGCCCAAAGCAGAATTTGATTGTCTTCGATATTTGCTCCTACTCGGAAGGAATCGTCTTTCTTTTTCTTGTCATCGTTACTTTGGCCAAAAGGGTCATAGTATGAGAAGCTTCTGCGGGAACTCTTATTATCGTCCTTGCTGTCTTTAACACCCATCAGGAATTTGATCGTGCCGGCAACATCTTCGGCTCGAAGTCGCCGAAGTTGCAGAACATCAAATGTTCGGGCGGAGCCGTCGAGTCGCTCGATCACCTGTTGAATGGCGTATTGATCAGCCAAGGAAGCGTGTGCGATGATCGCGTTGTTTTCTTCGTCAACCTCGAGTCGCGTCGTCGGCTCCAGTGCGTCCATGGCGATCAAAGAAGCGACCAGCTGTTTCGGGGACAAGGACGCGAGTCGGTACACCTTTAAACGTTGTTCGAGTTGTCTGAAGCTGCCTGCCCCTTCATTGGGAACGTCGATTCTTTGAATGAACGCCGCGACGATTGCCATCTTGTTAGGTGGTGCGTGAACGATGATGCTATTTTGTCGCGGATTAGAAACCAAGTAGATATCGGTAGCTCGCTTTTTCGCGGCTCCCCCCTGCCCTTCTCCCTTGCCTGCGTTTTGCATTTGTTGCTGCATCATCTGTTGCTGTTGCTGCATCATTTGTTGTTGCATGGCTTCCATTTGTCGGTTGTTCGACATAGCTGGCGCTGCTTGTTTTGCAATGCCGAGAAAACCTTCTAATTGAATTTTTACTTCATCCGATCGCACATGCTGAAGCGGGAACTCTCTCGCGAGCTGTTGCCGCACGTCCTCCGATTGCTCGTCAATAAGAACTCTTTTTATTTCTTGCAAGTTACCCGCAGCGTCCATTGCTTCGAGTCGATTCGTCGAATGCAATGGAATAAGCTTTCCGTTGGTGCTGAGAAGAGACTTGAATTCTTCCACAATCTCTTCGACCAGAAGAGTGTCAAGTGGAAAAGAACAACGGACGAATCGATGTGGAGGTAACGCATCAAGTTCCTCAGGTAGAACTTTAGGAACCAAGGCCGAATTGATCTTATCGGTCTTTCCCACTTGAAGCATGCCATCGATTTCAAGCAAGGTAAAACCGCGAGCGAGTAAGTGACGATTGAAGAGGTCCCGCGTTTCGACAATCGAGTACGGGCGTTGCGTCGAGAGGTTGATGTAATCGCTCGGTAGCTCTTGCCAGTCCAGAGACATTTGCGACGTCTCTGCGAGCCACTTCAGCACATCAGGCCAAGCTTGATTGCGGAATTGAAACTGAACCATTCCGTCCTGATCGGGACGAATGTCAAGTTCACGTTTATTAGGTGGCTCGGGAGGCGATACGGGACGCTTTACCAAATCGGAATTCGGTGGTGTTCCATCTGCTGGTTTTGTGCCATCGGCAGGTACCGGTGGCTTTCCCTCTTGTTTGCTATCTGGTTTACCGGGATTTGGAGTTGCCTCCGCATCGGGACGTTCTTCGCCGCGAAGGGGTGAAGTAGAATGTGAGTCGCAAACCACCGCGAACGCAATCAAAGCAACTGCTAGAAAATTGCCGAGATTCGAAAGCAACCGTACATGCCCAAAATTCGCCATGAATGCTAGATGTCCGTTACGAAAGTTTGGCTGAGAAGGTTGGAGAAACTCCTTCCTAGTTTATACGCCAACATGGCAACATTCTAGCTTCAAATCCTTGAGGGAGTGATCGCCGATCGTTGCCCTGCAATGCTCCTTCGAACGTTATTTCGCAATCTTTTGAGATTTGGCGATTACCGATTCGAGCGAAATAGGGATTCCGCCTTGTCTTTTGCTTTCGGCAGCCGCTTCCATAAAAGCATAGATTTCGATTGTTTCTTCGGCTGCTACAGGCACTTGCTTAGTCCGAAAGAAGTCGGAAATCACAAGTACGAGCGGCTTGTAGCCCTGGAATTTTTCTAAAGCGACAATCCCCTTATCGCCGAACGCTGTTCCCCCGTATCCACTCGTTCCAGTCCGAATGCCGCGAAAAGTTCCGATCCGGCCATCGGACCACTTACCCGTAACGACATCGAAATTCTCTGTAGAAACTCGCGTCACACTTTCGCAACCAGGGCCCATGCAAGTGAAGAGAGATTCAACGCCATGGATTCCGTACCAATAGAGATCGCTGTGACTCGGCTCAAGTGAGCACGGGCTAAAGGCATCGCATCCAAGGACTTTTCCGACAAGGCCATTGCGAATTGCTTGGACGTTCCCACCGTAGCGAAGCGATGAGCTACTGAACATAGGAGTCCCCGATTCTTTGGCCGCTTGGAAGATCGCTAACACATCAGGCAAGGACGCAGCAACTGGCTTGTCGATGAATACAGGTTTCTTGGAAGCGAACACCTCCGTGGCTTGTTGAAGATGTAACTTGCCGTCGTTAGTCTCCAGGAGAACGCAATCGACCCGCTTGAGAAGATCAGCAACCGAGTCCACGATTTCTACACCTAAGGCTTTCATCTCGGCTGTGATTGCTGGGATTCGCGATGCACTGGATTCAATATCACGGCTGCCAAATGGATAGGCGGCAACCACTCGCAATCGCGGCCCCAAATCGGTGGCTTCGCTTTTGTTGAGCTCTTTGGTAAAAGCCGCTGCGTGAGATGTATCTAAGCCAATGATGCCAACACGTATTGTCGGGACCTCATCTGCCGCTTGGCACTTGCAACATATGACGCCGAAAAAGCTAATTAAAAACAAGCAAGCAGCAGAAGAGTAGTTTGGACAGAACAAAAGCAGCGACAAATTCTTTCGTTGAGGCATGATGCTTCCTGGTAAGTGAGAGGTAGGTTCGATCGGTGGGGTTTTGGCATGCGCGAATTACGGCTGAAAACATTCTATCTGATGCATGAAGCGCGTGGGGTTCCGGTCCAAGTTGTTTCAAACATACTTCTCGCCCCGGATCACATTAACAGTCGACAAATACGCAACCACGGCATAACGATCAAAGTAGTCGGTCGATAGAACGTGTAGAATGCGATCGGCAACTTCTTGGGAGACGATTGTTTCAAGCCGAAAGTTCTCTCCGAATATTTCACCAACGCGTCGTTGTCGACTTCCCTCTCCCTGTGCGTCTGTAATCGTATGCCCGCGGCTACCTGCATCACGAATCGCGGTGATGATTCTTTCCTTCAAAATCGCTTCAGCGATGATGGTGATCAAACAAAGTGGCGTAGTCTTCACGATGGAACTTCCTTGGTCTGGTGGAGAGTAGCTTAGGAGGGCTTTAGGTACAAAATGCTTTGGCAACTGCGAAGTAAATCGGTATGCCGAAGATTAGGTTAAACGGAAAGGTAATCGCCAACGCGGCTGTTAGGTAAAAGGTTGGATTAGCTTCGGGCAAAGTCATTCGGACTGCAGGGGGTGCTGCTATGTACGATGCGCTTGCTGCCATCGTTCCCAGGACAGTGCACCCACCCACGGAGAGACCTGCTAATGATCCCAAGTAAGCACCAAGTGTACCGTGAAATACTGGCATGATGATGCCGAAACCGAGTAGGAATAAGCCTGCGTGACGCAAATCTCCTAATCGCGATCCTGCGGCAAGTCCCATCTCCAATAGAAAAATCGTTAACAGGCCTTTGAAGAGCCCCTCAAAAACTGGCTGAACCATGGCCCAACCCGAGTCGCCTACAGAGGCACCAATTACAAGCCCGCCAACCAGGAGGACCATCGATCGCGATGTTAGTAACTCGTGCATCAACTCACGCGTCTTCCTGCCGGAGCTAGTAACGCTGGATGCTGGCTCTGAAGTGCCATCCGCCTTAGCTGATACTGGGGATTTGGATTTGCTCTTCGCCATCTGAAAGGCGCCAATCGCAAGAGCTATTTGAATTCCAGGTATCTCCAAAAGAGTTAGTAAGGTGGGCATGAATCCCTCCGCTGGCGCCCCTGCAGCTAAGACGAATTGCTGTGCCGCAATAAAAGTGACAGCCGAGACTGAGCCATAGTGAGCAGCAATCCCCGCCGCATCGGCAATGCTGAATCGGCCCAGTTTACGTAGGACTAAGTAGGACGTGACTGGCGTAATAATCCCGAGTAGGATGGTGACAAAAGCAGGCCCCGAGAATTCCGAGAGCGAACTGTGCGAAAGCTCCACCCCGCCTTTCAGTCCCAGTGCAAATAATAGATAGATAGACAGAGAAGTATAAAGGTCTCGTGGTAGCGATAGCTCGCTTTTGACTATTCTCGCGAAAACCCCAAGAGTAAATGCCAAGGTTAATGGAGAACAAAGGTTGATCTTCAGGATATCGAACATAGAATTATATGGATTCTGTTTTGCGAATTTGTATACACGAAATTTATTTCGTGTATAGGCTAGCGTTGTTTTTGTCTTTCTGCAAGAGTGTTGTTTATGACTGTCAGCAAAAAGTCGCCCGCCTTGTCGGTCGTAGCTGAAAACGCGAAGAGCATTGCCGCAACTGGTGGTGCTTGGACCTTTTTAACCAACCACACTCACGTACTTCTGTGTCTCTATAGAGACCCCGATTCAACTACTCGCGAAGTAGCGGCATTAGTTGGTATTACGGAAAGAATGGTCCAGAAGATTGTTGCGGAATTAGTAGAGTCCGGCTTCATGGAGGTGTATAAGGTTGGCCGTAGAAACTCCTACAAAATCCAACTAAAAAAGACGCTCCGTCACCCCCTGGAATCGCACCGCCGAATCGGCGATTTGCTTGAGCATCTGACGAAATAAGCTGCTCAATCAGCACAGGGAGACTATTTGTCTGGGGACGTTAGTTCGGTTGGAGCAATCGCGGTTGTCTGCCAGTGCTGTTGCAGAATTGAAATAACTTCTTCAATCGTCATCGGATCTGCCGGTAAATCGGTGTGTTTGTCGTTAACCAGTTTTTCGCTCTCAACACCATACTTTCGCGCGCTTGAGACCGGAACAACTCCGTCGGAGTCACCACTGCCCGGCATCCAGCGACCATGGCCGATAATGGAATGCATGCGGACGCTCGGATCGACTTGCAAAGAATCGATTGCCAAAAGCAGCGGACTGGTCGGTTCGAGTATATCGATGCTCGTTGGAGTGCGATTCGTGAATTCGTTCGAAAACACTCCAGGGTTGTCGCACAAGAGTTTTCGATGCGCTAGTTTCAAGTCGATAGGTTGTTCGACTAGAAAAGAGCCCAACCGACCTATAGAACGTTGAGCAATGACCGAACCACGATGGGGCGTTCCAATAAATATGACTCTTGAAACAAATGGCGACTGACTGAAGAAGACTGCTTCACGGAATTGGTCGCGGGTAAATGAGTCCATCGTAACACTATCGAAAGGGCAATTTGCGATTGCGTTCCATAGCGTATCGTTACTATCAGCAACCAATAGTTTGCTTACCAAACCGCCCATACTGTGGCCGACTAGAACCATATTTTGTAGAGCGAGATCTGTTCCTTCGGGATCCACTAAATGAACCAGTTGAATAAGTTGTCGCCGAAGAGTCGCAGCGCTTTTGAGAAATGGTTCGCCAGTCGGATACTGAAAACCCCAAAATTGATACTTTTCGTTAGCGAAAGGACAGGCTTTCAATTCATTGATCATATTTGCCCATGTAAGCCGGTCGGAAAGGAGTCCATGAATAAACACGACTGGAATTTTTCCGGGTTGATAAGGCTCGATCATGAAAAGTCCATCCTCCTGGGGATTCGCTGCGCCAGGTCGAATGAAGGATTCAAAGTACCTTCTCTGAGTCGTGGATAACACGCTGGCTACCGCCGCAGATTTATCGACGGCGATGGGAACAGCTTTGTCGACGACCATCACGGAAGATGTCTCAATCGGATTGTGAAACTCTAGAACAAATGGATGCGCGGAAGTTGTTGCTTCTTGATTCATATGGGAATTCAGAAGTAGCGTTGCAACAAAAACGCCGCGCGTTCTCTGGAATGGTCCGCTCACGGTAGCCGTTCGAACAACTACGGTTGGTACGCCTAGGCCATCCTGGCGATAAACATTATCGAGGTCTGAAGTGGAATAGTCGCCAACGGTAACCAAAGAGTTGAACTCCTTGGGGCTTTGGCTAAATCCGTGATAGGTACATGGGACAATCTCCCAGCCCGCTGGGCTTGCAATTTTCAATCCGCACGTAGGATCGAAGCGCTTGTAGTGTTGTCCCTCAATTATCAAGGCATTCAGTGAGGATTGATAGATCTCGGCGGCTCTTCCGCCGAATTTCCCCTGGCGTCTAATTTGCGCACATATATCCTGCCAAGCAAATGTTGCCGACTCAAAGTAATTGTCCACGCATCGCTCGTCGTCACAATCGTTTGCCAATTCGGCCAAGGCGTAAGCTACTTCCGCTCGGGAGAGTTCAACGCTTTCGCACCGAATGAAACACTTTGGCGAGAATGCTTGATCGATGATATTGGGATCAGCGCTCACTTGCGTCGGCTTAGGCCACCGGTGGTGATGGCATAGCGACGCGCAGCCACCGGCAACGCAAGACATTACTGCGACGTTGAAGGCAAGTACGTGAAGAAGTCTCGATTGCAGATGCATGTCGCGAACCGTGTGCGCAAGTCAGTTTCAGATTTCGATGAACTGTACATCACGGCAGGTCGCGGACGGCAACTTTTGGCTGTTCGGAAGATGACGAATTGTCGAGCAAAGTCTGCAAATCCGAAGCGTCCATCCCGATCGAATCTTTTCAAAAAATGCTCAAGCACAGTCAGAGCTTGGGTAGAATTTACACAATCGAGAAAAAAGTTGACTTTAAGAAGGTAAGATT
>JAIYDQ010000279.1 GCA_027487375.1 Planctomycetaceae bacterium | reverse complement strand
TCGTAGTCGACTCTTGAGTTAGATCGAATGCTTGTCGAGCTTGAGGGCTGCTCATCAATCGATAAGCAGCTTCAAAGTTCGCGTCTAGCATCTTTGCCGACTCGGTTGCTTCCAAAGCGGACATCTGACTTTCGATGGCCTCTCTCATCCGCCGACGCCGATCGATTCGTACATCGCCTAGCGAAGCAGGAGGCAACAAATCGGGGACTTTGAAATTGGGCTGCGACGGATCTGCCATCAATGCGAATGGATCGAAGGCCTTCCCAAGAAAACCACCCGCTTGACCGTTCGGAAGATTCCCACCACCCCGCCCCATCGTTTGAGGAAGAACTACGTGAGCTGGAAGATCACTCCGCCTGCCTTGGATGTATTGAACCACCGCACCAGCATGGGGATAGTTGACACCACCGGTAAACTGACGCCCTGTTTGCAACATCTGCCAACCAGCGTCATGAACGGCTGCTGCAGTGTGATAACACGAGCGGACGATCGAAAACTTGTCTGCGATCTGGGCATGCATTGGGAGGATCTCAGAAAGCTGAAAATCTCCTTTGGTGCTGATAGGCTTAAACGGCCCGCGGACCTCTGCAGGGGCATCGGGCTTCATGTCGAATGTGTCCAACTGACTTGGTGCACCGAGATTAAAAATCATGATGCACGATTTTTTGTCTTTGGATGGATCGACTTTGCCTTGTTCAGCAGCCGCAAGAAATTGTGGCAGTCCAAAACCAATCGCACCCAACGTGCCGACTTGTAGAAAGTCACGTCGTGTTGTTCCGTTACAGTTGTGCGATTTTCCGCGTCCAATCAAATTAAGCATACTCGACCCTCAGCAAATCTCGTTAAGGTGCCTCCAGTTTCCACAAATCGGATCGAACGCTAGGGGCTCGAAGCAATTTGTCTGGACTACTTTACTGATACTACGGTAACCACAACGATCGAAAAACGCTTGCAATGAAAGCGCATTTTCTTGTACAAATTGCGCATGAACACAAAAATCACTCTTCAACGGGCTGCGTTTTTTAGTCGAATCGAGAATTCAGCATCGTTGCTTCATCTTTTTGATTACTTGCCTGACGTATTTTTGTACGTCAAAGATGCAGAAGGACGATTCATGAAGATGAATCGAACGTTCTTGCTTGCGAGAGGAGTTGCCAACGAAGAAGAGATTCTCGGCAAGACCGACCTCGATATTCACCCACGATACTGGGGGCAGAGATATCGCGACGAAGACCAAAAAGTCATGCGTGGAAGGACTCCTTTGGTAGACCAAGTCTGGCTGATTCCCGATGTGAATGGCCTCTTGGAACCGTTCGTTTCAACAAAGATTCCACTATTCGATAGTGATGGTACGTGCATCGGTATTGCAGGAATCAGGCGTCCGCTGAACCCGGTCGAATCAAGTTCCAGCGGAGAGGGCCGCGGAATCCAAGCTGCGATCGAAATCATGAATGAGCAATTCCCGTCGTCGCTCGAAATGTCCCAACTGTCCGAGGTAGCAGGCTTATCACACAGCCAATTCAATCGTCGCTTTAAAGCGCTTTACAAGATGTCGCCATCGAACTACCTGCAACGCGTACGTGTTCACGAAGCTTGCAGAAGGCTAGTAGCAGGCGATCAAGCAGCAAGTGAAATAGCGCTCGAGTCGGGATTCTACGACCAAGCCCACATGACAAGAACTTTTAAGAAAATTCTCGGAGTCACTCCAATAGAGTTTCGTAAAATGAATTGATAAACCGAGATCGCTATAGCAAACCGCTCAAAAGAGAATTGCCCGCTCTATGGTTTTGGGCATAGCGTTTCACTGTGTCGATTAGAACTCGACGGTCAATGGGCTTCGTCGTGTATTCGTCGCAACCGGCATCTAAGCATTTTTGTCGTTCACCCTCCATCGCATGTGCCGTCAACGCCAAGATTGGTCGACAAAAACCTGACGCTCGTAGGTAGGCCGTCGTTTCATAGCCATCAAGCACAGGCATCTGCATGTCCATAATGACAACGTCGAACGTCTCGGTCTTTTGTTCAATGATTTCAATCGCAATTTTGCCATGTTCTGCAATCGTGACATTCGCACCGGCTTTCTTCAAGTGGAATGAAATCAGTCGCTGATTATCGGGGCCATCTTCTACTAGTAAGACATGCAAACCACAGAGGGGAGCTGCCTCGATATCTTCATCTGAGGTTGGTAGGTTTCGTTGGTCGATAAAATCAATCCCGCGACCGCCTGGGCTTTCCAGCGGAGGTGAGACCAGCTCGACTTCGCCAGGTAAATTGACAGGGAGATGCAACGCAAAAACACTTCCGCTCCCAAGTTGAGATTCAACACTAATCGTGCCTCTAAGAATCCTTGCGAGTGAGTTCGATATTCTGAGCCCAAGTCCGCTGCCGCCGAATTTGCGAGTTGTTGATCCATCCGCCTGCGAAAACGCGTCGAACCTAGACACCACCTCGAGCTGCTCGATCGACATTCCTATTCCGGAATCGATCACGGAAAACTGAATCTGTTTATTGTCGTCGTGATAGGCAACTTGGATGGTGACGTTCCCAACCTCGGTGAATTTTATTGCGTTCCCCACAAGATTCATCAGAATCTGCCGCACACGTGTTGGGTCGGTTCTGATCTCAGTGGGTAACGCAGTTGGGTAGAAAGTTCTCAGCTCGATACCCTTGCCTTCAGCACGCGGCCGCAAGATGGCCGCGACCTCTTCAACTAAATCGACGGGCGATGTTGAGATTGATTCGATCGTCATTCTTCCCGCCTCAATCTTGGACATGTCTAGAATGTCATTGAGGATGGTTAACAAATGCTGAGCATTCGAACGAATCGTACGAATTGATTCGGGCAAAAGTTCTGGGTTCTCGATGAGATTATCCGGATTGTCCAGCAGATCGATATAGCCCAAGATTGCAGTCATCGGAGTTCTAATCTCATGACTCATGTTCGCCAAGAACTCTGACTTACTGGTGTTTGCCACATCGGCAAGACGTTTGGCTTCCTGGGCCTCTATCGTTCGAGCTTCTGCTGATTCACGATTCTCTCGCTCTAGCCTTAGTGCGGAAAAAATACTGCGAAAGCGGCCTAAGTTGAAACAAAACTTCAGCGAGATTAGGTTGAGCATTACGAGAAAGATCGCTAACAATCGGTAGGCAGGCCAAAAGAACATAATCAATGACATGCCATAACCACATGTTGCGCAAAGAAGAAAAATACAGGCTAGATCAAACAGTTTTGGATTTCGATCTCGTTTCTCTTCATCAAAGTAGGCGGAGATCCAAAATGCGAAAATGCGGAGATAGAGAGCTACCACACCGAACGAGAGGGCCATCAAAGCGATAACCCACGGCCAATCGGTCGATCCATCTTGCAGGATAACACAATGGGTTCTTGGCATGTAATGACCACCGCCGGTGAAGAAATCCCAAAAGGGTACACCTGTTGTCGATGGACCAACCGTTGCGATTTTCTCTGATGAAGCCAAGCCACAGAATGGATACTCAATATCCACTTCTGATACCTGTGGAGACGCTACACTAGCATCAAGTAGGGAGGAGGCATTTGCTGCGTTCATTATTGGTCGCTCTTTGCATGTCTTACAATGTTGCGCATGCCTCTGTGGTTTTCCGAAAGGCCGTTCTGTGTTTGCCCCCAATCAACCGCCCGAACTATTCTTCACACTTCTCCCAAAGCAACATAAAGCGGAAAACTTGCAGAAAATTGCGTTTCGCACACAACAGATTAGTCAAGATATCAAAACTCGTTGGGCATCGGCAGGTTGACGTGGAGTTCAGACTTTAGCCGCTTTTTGCAAACTCAAGGAGTTCGGCGTCTAAAGGCTGTACTTCAACTCGGTTGCGATCGATTATCGTGCTCAACCTGGCATTGTCCAGCTCGAACGCTAATGATAACGCCACAACCTATCGGAATGCAATAAGTATCGAACATGCTTGGGGGCGATCGTACGGGACCTGGTGATCCATGCTTAAGATCCCAGCAACTTCTACCGCCTCTTACGCGGTTTGTTGCTCGTACTTGATTCGCCCATGGTAGATGGCGGTGAGACTTTTAAGCAACGAGTGTTTTACTGTGTTTAGCTGTGCGAGTGTGATCGAACATTCGTCTAACTGTCCGTCAGTTAACCTCTTCATCGTGATTGCGTCGATAAGGTTTTGCAATCGATTGGGAGTAGGTTCAACGAGTGTTCTCGCGGCGCTTTCAACGGCATCGGCTAACATCAGGATTGCGGCTTCAATCGTTTGTGGTTTAGGGCCTGGATAGCGAAAGGTGCTTTCAGGTACTTCTTCGGCATTGGGATCGTTCTCGGTCTTTTTCGCTTCTTTACGATAGAAGTACTCCACCAGAGTAGTGCCGTGATGCTGTTCAATAAAATCAATGAATGGCTTCGGCAAATGGTGCTGCCTTGCAAGGTCAGCGCCGTCTTTGACGTGGGCAATAATCACGAGAGTACTCATTGCGGGTTGCAGCGAGTCGTGTAGATTCGCACCCTGCGCCTGGTTCTCAATGAAGTAGGTCGGCTTAAACATCTTGCCAATGTCGTGGAAATACGCTCCCACGCGGACGAGCAGCCCATGCGCGCCGATGCTATCGGCTGCCGATTCAGCAATCGCAGCGACATTGATACTGTGGTTGTAAGTTCCCGGCGCACGCTGCGCAAGCTGACGTAAAAGTTTATGGCTTGCGTCCCCGAGCTCCAGAAGACTGAGATCGGTTTGCACTTCAAAGATCGATTCGACATATGGTAGAAGTCCCGTCATCAACATGCCTGCAAGAATTGTTGCGAGCGAATTTCGAAAGGCCTCTTGTCCTAATTGCCGTAAGAAAGTCCAGTTGTCCCAGTAATTACTCCCGGAACCCGTTTGCATTAAATCTACGACACTGACGGCTTCGATTTCGTTTGTGATTCCATTGATTTGCCCGACCATTACGCCAACGCCGATGGTCGTAAATCCAGTTACGATCGCTGCGATCGCTGTTATCTTGATCAATCGGTTACGCGTCCGGATTCGGCCAAGCAAGAGTGTCGTTGAAGCTCCTGCCGACATCAGAATCACGAACTCAGCAAGGTCCATACCAAGAGATAACGTCACGGCAAGCGCGAGTGCGGTCAACAGCACCAACGTGATACTCCTGCCGTAGGCGATGGTTGCAGTTGCGGCAAAGATAACAAACGGAGCTACCTCAGCTCTCCAAGGGTCTTTCGCTGTCACCGTACAAAGCAACAGACAGATCGAAGCCAAGCCTAGGATACGAGCCAACTTCCACGTGTCGGTCAAAAGAGAGCGGTCGAATTGATAATGGATGAAGAGTCCGCAAAGCAAGTACAACGCCATAATCATTCCCGTGTATGCGGCGAGGCGTATTAAAATTTCAGCGAGACTTTGTTGTTGAATCCATGCCGCATATTCAGCTCTCAGTACTTGGATATCGTCTTGTTTAATTGGAACCCCAGCGGCTACCATTGTGGTCTTGGATGGGAAATACGTGAACTTGGCTGGGACTACCGAAAGCTCCTTTTGTCGACGAGCAAGTTCTGTAAGGTCTGGTCGAAACATTAAAGTTTCTGGCAATCGTGGCTGAAGAAAATTCCAGACCAAACCTCCCACAACTTCTGCGTCGGGGGTATTGAATTCGCGTCGAAACTCTTTGGTTAACGATTCGCCGATGGAAGCAGAAACCTCCGCGATTCGCACTCGACTGGTTTCCACTTCAATTGCGTCTTGCTCCTGGCCAGTTGTGAAGACTTTGATAAAGCGTTGATTACCACCTTCGATTGCGTGGGAAAGGTTCTTGAGCAAACCTGTCTCTTCAAATGGGAGCAAAACACGACGAATCGCGGAGTCAAACTTTTCAATCTGCCCATCCTCTGCGAGAACAGACTGAATCGCGGCTAATGCGTCTTGAGGGCTGATGGAGGATTCAGCACGTTGACTTGGAAGAAACTGGTCGAGAGTATCCAGCTTTGCAACTGAAAGCGCATCGAATTTATCTGGTCCACGAAGCCTCAGTGCTTGCTCTTTCACGGCTCCGCGAAGTTGTGCGATCTGCTGAGGCCTGTTTTCATACAAGCAGATGACCTCTCTTGCAGCCAAACTACGAAGAGTCGCGGTCTTGTTGCTGTCGATCATTTCGAAGTACACACGCGCGACGATTGCTCGTGGGGGAATGTACCCTTGTCGGTAGGCAAATGGTGGATTCCAGCCTTGGATAGCAACAGTGATGATTGCAGCAAAAGCAAATGCCATGAGGACACGAATCATGGCTGCTCGTTGCGTCAGTCGATCCCACCAACCATTCCAGAACGAATCGACTTGTAGATTCGCGACGCGATCGCTTCTTTTTCGAGCAGGAGAATTGGCTGACATAAACTTTTGCTAGTGAGTACTTCGCCTAAACGCGTCGGACCTTCAACAATCAGATACTATATATACATCATTACTATCGATCTTCCGACTTGGGCATCAAACCAGCAGTCGCATGACCTGGCGCGTCATAAGCACGAACAATATGATGCACCAAAGCGTGCCGAACGATATCTGATTCGCTCAGCCGTACAAAAGCGATCTCTTTGATAGATTGCAGTCTTTGAGCGGCGTCGCGAAGGCCGCTTGTGACACCGGGTGGCAAGTCAACTTGAGAAATGTCTCCTGATACAACGACTCGCGAACCTTCGCCCATTCTGGTCAGAAACATTTTCATCTGTGCGACAGTTGTATTTTGTGCTTCGTCCAAAATGATGAACGAGTGATTTAGTGTTCGGCCTCGCATATACGCCAGCGGAATCACTTCGATCGCGTCTTGCTCCATGAGATACTTGACTTGATCGAAGTCGACCATTTCATTAATCGCATCCAAGAGTGGTCGCAGGTAGGGATTCAGTTTGGCTTGCAGGTCGCCTGGGAGATATCCGAGGCTTTCTCCCGCCTCGACGGCTGGTCGAACCAAAACAATTTTTCGAATTTGACGCGCTTTTAATGCTTCCACCGCAGTCGCGACTGCAAGATAGGTTTTACCGCAACCTGCTGGGCCAATACAAAACGTCATGTCGTGCTTGCGGATTGCTTCGACGTATTTGGATTGTCCTTCCGTTCGCGGCTTAATTCTGCGATGGGCATTGCCGATCGCGATTTCTTGACGGTACTCCGGTAAAGGATCGGGTGAAAAGGTTTGCGAGCTGGTCGACTGCGAACTTGAGTAACCGTTCGGCGTGGGGGACGAGCGGTCCGGAGGCATGGTTAAAAATGGACGCTCTTCATAGGTTTGTCGGCTGCTGGTTCCGTTCCTGTTTCCAGCAACCCGTCCCAGTTGATCAGCAACTTCGTCCGGCCCGATGTGTCCTTTTTTATAAACGCGATCTTTCAGCCGTTCGAGAATCTCAGTAGCTAGCCTGACCGATTCGCTATCGCCTGAAACGCGAATCTGACCACCGCGATGAGTGATCGCAACGCCGAGCTGATTACGAACCGCTTTGAGATTTAAATCCTGGGGACCAAACAATTGCCGAACAATTTCCGGATCCGACAAAGTTAGTGTTGCTTCCGACATACCGAAGTTCGCTCCTTGGGCGACTGGAACTCGTAGCAGATGTCGTAAGACATCTGATGACTGCAGGATTGTTTCTGTTTCCACCAACGGCTGGATTATTTCAAACTCAGCTAGCCTACAAAGCTTATATAGGCATCGTACTAGTTTATAGCGGCAACAACCTTCTGTTTGGGGGCCGCCGACACTTCAATTATATCCAACCTGCTACCATTCCAAGATACCCTACGATGGTGGTCGGAAGTAACGAATCGGTAACATCCCAAATACCACCCAACCCCGGCAACAGCTTGCCGCTATCCTTTGCGCCGACCGCCCTTTTCACCATAGATTCTATCAAATCCCCAATCAAACCCACGATTCCCAAAATTAGTCCCAGGAGTGCAGGACCCCAGATCGGAACCTGAGAATGGTTCGAAAAGAATCCTGGGAAAAAAATCTGAAAAAAAGCAATTGCAACGATCATAGCGGTTGCAAAGCCGCCGATCGCCCCCTCCACGGTTTTACCCGGACTGATGTGTGGGCACAGTTTTGTGCGTCCCAAGCTCCTACCAACAAAGTAGGCCCCAGCATCGCTGCTCTTGACGATCGTTGATATGCCGATGAGTGCCAGAAGTGCTTCGTTTGGTGCTCGTTGCAATCGCATGGCAATCCACATCGCCCCAAGCCCACCGCAGTAGATGGTAATCAGTGATAAACAGGACCATTGCATCAAAGGGCTCGACACGTCTTTCCTTGAGCTGAAAAGCACCACGGTCGCCGATAGCATCAAACCCAGGAAGCAACCTAAGCTGATCCATTGAAGCAAAGGCCCATTCCCCCAACGGTCCTTTGTCCATCCAGGATCGCCAATTACGATAGGCAAAATGAGAGGCACCATGCCAACCAAAATCACAACGCTCGTCGTTGCAACGCCAATCCATGAAGAAAGTTTTGTTGCTGTGGACGTTAACGCGCCAAACTCCCAAGCTGTCCCGCATGCAAGGAAGAGCATTGCCGGCGCAAGCCACAGACCCGGTTGTCCGAAAAGCGGTTGATATGCGTCCAGATAAATCAGCGTCAAAACCGATCCGATTAAAATCGCCGCTGAGAGTAATCTATGCGAAAGCAAGCCAGAGCCACCTTATCAACTGGACAAATACAGACGATCATCATTCCGTAAACCCGTTGTGATGGTCTCCGAAATCGATCCCGTGAACTAACTCCTAAAAAGCATAAGCCCCCAAGAAAGCGTGCGAAAGACGCATTCAGCGATTTGCTCGAGTTTTGCTGGGGTTCGATTCGAAAGCATCGTCGGAACGGATGCAAACGGCTATAACACTAGGTGGCAATTTAAGACTTCATCCATCATTTTCATTGGGCTCCATGCAAACTCTTTCGGTTCCTAAATACGTTTGTAACAGTCTTTGGCATTATCGATGGATGCAGATTCCTATTGCCCTTGGTGTCGCTGCGGCAACTGCGGTGATCGTTGGTGCTCTGGTGGTGGGAGACAGCGTTCGAACGTCGCTGCGCGAACTCGCTCTCGATCGACTTGGTAAGATCGACCATGTTCTTATTGCTCCACGATTTTTTGATCAGGCTACCCTCTCGACTTGGATTCCTAGTGACTCAACTGCAAACAAGGTCGAAGGAGTCATTCTCTTTCCGCGATCGACTGTTGAGAAGAAAACGATCGATGCCGAATCCAAAATTCAGTCGAACGACACTGCTTCCAATGTCGAAACCCAGGCTGCTAAAGGTCCGCCAGTTAAGCAATCTTCAAACATACGCATCGCGGGCGGAACTCTTTGTATCGGGATCGAACCTTCGTTTTGGTCGCTCGGAGATTTCAACGATTCGCCATCGATCGCGCAGGATGAGGCGATTATCAATATGGCTCTTGCGGAAGAACTAGGGGTCGCGGTTGGCGATCGAATCTCTATTCGCCTTCCGTCATTGCAAGCTGTTCCGGCCGATAGCCCTCTTGGCAAACGTGACGAGTCGACAGTCAGCCTCCCGAATCTTCGCGTCGTGGAAGTGCTTCCCAATCGTTCGCTGGCCCGCTTCGACCTTCGCAGCAATCAACGACCCGCAAGAAACGTCTTTGTTGCCAAATCGGCGATCCAAGCTGTCTTGGATCGTCCAAATCAAATCAACGCCGCGTTTGTTTCGAAGCAAAACGGTGCAACGAATGAGCGATCCACAGTTGATCTCGTTGCTGAATCTGATAGTGCGGATCAATTACTTCAGAAGCTTCCAGTCACGCTGGCCGATCTAGGGTATTCAATCAAACCTGTTGTCAGAAAATTTCCGGACGAAACTATCGGAGAGAAGGCGACTGATGATACGTCCAAAACGATCATCGATTATTTACAAATAACAAGTGACCAATTGCTTATTCAACCTGATGCCCTCGCCGCGATCGAGAAAGCGATCTCGCTTCGTGATAAAAGTGGCAAGACACAACAGCGAGCAAGCGTTCTCGCATATCTGGCGAACGGGATTACTCGAGTATCCCCGTCATCGAACGAAGCTGAGGATGTGAACAATTCATCCGCCATCTCTCAGACCACCATTCCCTACTCCACCATTGTTGGTATTGATCCCGAATCATTAGCGGTCCCTTCGATCGGTTTTGATTTGGCCGGTAGCGCGAAAGATCTAGAGCGATGGAGGCTGGGACTCGAGAACAACGAAGTATTGATCAACAATTGGCTCGCTGAGCAAACCGGAAGCAAGCCTGGGGATTCGTTGAAGATTGATTACTTTGTGCCCGAAACGGTCGATGGAACCGAAGTCGAAAAATCAATTGTCCTAAAAGTCGCAGGGGTCGTACCGATCACCGAACCGAGTTCCGGATACCGACGCAATCGCCAAGCAAGGTTCTCCGAGCCACCGACGCAATTCAACGATTCGGAAATGGTTCCCAAAGTCCCTGGAATTACCGATCAGGAATCGATGAGCGATTGGGACTTGCCGTTCGCGCTGACTCGAAAGATACGTGACGAAGATGATAAGTACTGGAACAATCATCGATTAACTCCCAAGCTTTACATGAGCTTAAGCCAATCGCAAACGTTGTTCGGGTCACGCTTTGGAAACGTAAGTTCGATTCGCATCAAGTCAAACCGTGAGCCGATGGCGCTAGCCACGGGTGACAGCGCAACAACGTCCGGCCAGATAGCACCCGGGGCTAGCGCCCTCGGCTACGGTGAAAGACTTTCAGAGCTCGAAGCTTCGTTGCTATCGGCTTTACGGTCGACGATTAACTATCTTGGCTGGCAAGTGTTGCCGTTACGAGCGCAACAGATCGCTGCATCGAAAGGAACGACTCCCTTTGATGCACTTTTCTTGGCTTTAAGTATGTTTGTTATCGTTTCGGCGTTGCTCTTGGTGTCACTCCTGTTTCGGTTGTCGATTGAACGTCGTTCGACTGAATGGGGATTGCTCAAGTCGATCGGAGTATCAGGCGGACGCATTCAGAGTATCCTACGCTTCGAGGGAGTTTTGCTGTCGACGATCGGATCTGTGATTGGTGTCGGCTTGGGTATCGCTTATGGATATGGCGTTATCGGCTTGCTTAAATCTTGGTGGGTGGGAGCCGTCGGGACGCCTTTTTTAGATTTCCACGTCAAACTGCAAACGCTCGCGATCGGCAGCCTCATCGGTATCGCGATGGCTTCGTTGACAACCTTTGTTTCAGGTAGGTTTGTGAACTGGCAGTCTCCGATCAGACTTTTGAAAGGTTTGGCAAGTGAGGCTGCCGGCAGTAGCCCACAACAGTCAACATGGCTTTCACGTTGGAGCAGAGTTGCGAGCATTGTTTTTTGGATTCTACCTATCGCGACTGTCGGTATTGGGCTCTTTCAGACTGGACCTGCCGCAGCGGGAGCATTTGTTGGAGCCGGGATGCTAATGTTGTTTGGACTTGTTGCCGTTTCGTACCGTATCATGAAACCGGTACCAATCGCTTCCAACAATTCGGCGAAACAATCAACGATTCGAATGACGCTTAGTTCGTTAGCGATTAACAGTGTTCGGCGCAATCCTTGGCGGTCAGTTCTTGCGATCGGTTTGATGGCTGTCGCAAGCTTTTTAATCTTGTCGATCAGCCTCTTCGAAGCCTCGCCAGACACAGCAGGAACCGGTGGCTTTGATTTGTTGGTTCAGTCAACGGTTCCCGTTCCGAAGAACTTGGGCGATCCAACCTACCAGCGTGAGACGATTGGCGATCGATCGGAAGTGCTTTCCAACACGACGATTATTCCGATGCGAGTCCGCGATGGCGACGATGCAGGATGTAGCAATCTTTATCAAGCCGCTCAACCGCAAGTATTCGGAGTGAGCAATCGGCTTCGCATTTGGGCAGAAGAGAACGCAAGAGATAGTATGAAAAGCAAAAGTGCGCGTGCTGATTTTGCTTGGGCAGCACAGGGAGCTATTGCACAGGGCGAGTCCCCGTGGCTTCTCCTGGAGACGCCAGGAGATGGGTCTGCCGAATCGCCTGTTCCCGTGATTTTGGATCAGAATACGGCGTTATGGGCACTTCATTTGACAGGAACTCCGGGGGAAGAGTTTCACTATGAAATGGGGAATCAAACAGTTCACTTTAAGACGGTTGCAGTGCTTCAAAATACGATCCTTCAGGGGAGCTTGCTGATTGGAGAATCCAACTTCCAATCGCTTTTTCCTGAAATCAGTGGCTATCGACTTTGGCTGGTTCGCGATGAGGCAAAAAACGGCGATGGCTCAATAGATGAGGAGTCGAACCGTTTGGAAAAGATTGCCAGTGCCCTTGAAAGCGGATGGTCGGACGAAGGAATGGATGCGGCTTCAACGACGAGCATCCTTCGAAATCTTTTGGCTGTTCAGAACACTTATTTGAAGGCCTTTCAATCACTCGGTGGACTAGGACTTCTATTGGGGACCTTCGGATTGGTCGTGGTTCAGATTCGGTCGATACAAGAACGTCGTCCGGAGTTAGGGCTGATGAAAGCGATCGGTTGGTCGGAACCGAGGCTTGGAAGGCTGCTGTTACTCGAATCGTTTGCGTTGCTTGGATGGGGAATTGGAATCGGAGTTGTTGCAGCGTTCTTTGCGATTCTTCCAACGCTGATCCAAAGCTCGATACCCGTCGGTGTCGTAACACCAGCACTTACGTTACTGGTTATAAGCCTATTCGGATTACTTAGCGGGCTGGTTGCCGTGTGGTATGGAACGAAGGTTCCGATGCTTGCAGCATTGAGAAGTGAGTAGTTGTGATTGTTGCAATAATGCGAGCATCAATAAAAAAACGAGAAGCTTCGGCCACGCGATTCGCAACACATCCATGTAACAAATCTCATTGAAGCTTCTCGTTTGATTGAAGTTTTAGTCTTCAGTGTAAGATGGTCAATAGTTATTCTCACATGTTATGAAAAAAACTTTTCTCAACGCAACAGTGAATACTCAATATCGCGACTGAAGAAAAGTGTAATTACAGAAACCTATGACCTCCTTAGCTGATGAATCGATCCACTTCGTAACAGGCAAGCTCGCTGAGAGTGCTGTCCGTGAAACGATTGAACAGCTTTCGAAACAACTTGGCTTTCGATATACGGTTCAAGTTCTTCCGATCACCGTCGCTGCGTTGATGACTCCTACGTGGTTGTTACGGCATCTTTCGATTCCTGAGAATTCAACTCGCGTTATCTTGCCCGGACATCTTGAGATGGGTGTAGATGAGATAAGATCTGCGACACAGCGTGTTATCGAGTGTGGCCCGAAAGATATTCGCGATCTTCCGACTCATTTTGGAAAGAAGCGAGTTCTTGAAAGTGACTTTGGAAAACGATCGATCGATATCATCGCTGAAATCAACTATGCATCTCGTCTTTCGTTTGATGATCTTGTTGGCACTGCCAAACAACTTGTCAAAGATGGTGCAGATGTCATCGATTTAGGATGTGAACCCGGAGTCCGTTGGACGGGAGTCGCTGAAGCAGTAAAGCGTTTGCGGGGCCAGCAAATCCGACTCTCCATTGACACTTTCGATCCTTGGGAAGCCGCAGAAGCAACGGCAGCCGGAGCGGAATTGGTTCTGTCGGTGAACCACACCACGTGTCAAGCTGCAGCGAACTGGGGGGCGGAAGTTGTCGTGGTGCCGGATATGTCTGAAATGGACCGCTATCTTCAAAGTATTGAAACATCCATTGAACTTCTTAGCAAGAAAAACGTTCCATTCCGCATCGATCCGATTTTGGAACCGATCGGATGTGGTTTTGCAGAATCCTTGCAACGTTACCGTCAAGTTCGGCTCCATTTTCCCGATGCGCCCATGATGATGGGGATTGGTAACATTACGGAGCTTACCGATTGTGATTCGGCTGGAATAAACATGCTGTTGCTTGCGATTTGCGAGGAGTGGAAGATTCACAGCGTACTTACTACACAGGTAATCTCGTGGGCTCAGAGTTGCGTTCGCGAGTGTGATATTGCAAGAAAGATCGTGGCTTACTCGGTTCGTCACAAGACTCCTCCCAAGAGGGTCGATCAGCGATTGGTGATGCTGCGTGACCCTAAGGTCTACCACTACTCGCAAGCTGCCTTGGAACAGCTTGCTGCTACGATTAAAGACAACAACTATCGAATATTAGTCGATCAAGAGCAAATTCATTTAATCGCAGCACAAGTCTTTATCAGTGGTACCGATCCGTTTGAAATGATGAGTCGGCTTTTGGATATGCCTCAATCTCGCAACGTGGATGTTAGTCATGCTTTCTACCTCGGTTTTGAACTCGCCAAAGCGATGACGGCGTTGACTCTTGGAAAGCAATATGATCAAGACGTGGCCCTTCGATGGGGAATGCTTACCCGCGATGAGAAGCGGCATCGCTTGCCTCGCAAGAGAAACCCCAAGGTTATCGAAAGCCGATCTGAAGCTACTCCTGAGAATACGCTTGAGGACGTTATCAAGAAAGCAATCGGCGAATGATCGAGATACTGCATCGCGATCCACTTTTCCTAGTGGTCAACAAACCGAGTGGCATTCTTACAATCTCGACCTTCGGAGTGCCAAGTATACAAACACTCCTTCGCCAGCAACTTTCCGAGAGTCATACTTCGGATGGGCAACCCTTTGTCGAACCGCCGCATCGATTGGATCGTGGGACAACAGGAGCTTTACTGATTGCAACAAATCGAAAATCGCTCTCAAATCTAAGTCAACAGTTCCTTCATCGGCAAATTCGTAAACGATATCTCATCGCCATTCCGAATCCGATTGATGAACATTCAAAGACTCTCAAGGCAGAGGATACGCTCGAGGATTGGATGCGAAAGATTCCCGATGTAGCTCAAGCGGAAGTTGTCACTCAAAACGACGAAGGTGCGAAGCTAGGTGTTCTCAATTACCGAACGGTTCATCAGAGTGAGAATGGAAGGATTCTAGATGTTGAAATGCAAACCGGTCGAATGCATCAAATTCGATTGCAATTCGCTTCGCGAGGCTTTCCGATTTTGGGTGATCGGGCTTATGGCAGCAACGTCGATTGGAAGTCTGGAGTCGACAGTCCGGAAGAGAGTTGTGTTGGAGACAACAGCCACGAGCAGCATACAGCTCTTCATGCGGCTCATCTTGCATTTCGACATCCAAAAGATGCTTCTTGGGTAGTAGTAAACGCTCCCGTTTCTAGAGTTTGGAAAGAGCACTTCCCAAACTTTGATTTTTTGTCGATCCGCCCATGATAGAAGCCCGCTTGGAAAGATGGGAGCAAGAACCGTAGCAGATAACGTAAAACATCTGACCAGTGCAGTTTTGCTCCTCCTGCTGTCAGCTTCTGAATTCCTACGAATTCAGCTACGTCTCGGAACTTTTTTTAGAAACCGATGCGGGCGTTTGAGTAATTTGGGGGTCTTGGCTAGATAGCTAATCTGCGCGGTAATCTGGGCAGTCCAAACTGTTTGGGTTCATCTTGAGACAAAATCAACGGAATTCTATAGTCCGTCGAGGAAGTCGGTGCGGAAAGCCTCTGCGGAATCCCTTCGAGGGTTCTATGAAGTTGCTTTCTTGCGATTGTCTTCCCAGAGTGACGGAGCGCTCGCGATTGCCAAGACTTGTCTGCAGCAGGTTTTTTCGATCGAACGATTTAGATACATCCCACAAGAAAAGAATTCTGAGTGGAATTTCGCCATCGGCCACCCCCATCGTTTATCGATGGTCAACCCACAATTAGCGGACGCGATCGTCATCGTGGCTCGTGCGTGGTGCGGCGTGCCCTGATAGAAAGTGGGTGGTTCTGCGCGCGTTGGGTCGCGCTGCTGTTCGCCATCGCATTCGGAATGGTTGATTTTCCAATCTCACAGGATGTTGCGGCAGCAGATATTGCTTTCCCTATGGTCGAACCGCGACTTCCGGTGCGAATCTCTGGCAAATTCGGAAGCGGTCAACGACGCGGCAGCTACGATGTTTATGAAATTCTAGGCGGTTGTCGAATCGAGCAAGGCGACTTCGTAGTTACCAGCGAGCGTTTGCAAATTTGGATTGAGAAAACTGAAATCAATGACCCTACGTCACCGCTTGAGACTGAGCCGAATCCGCTTGCGACGAGTATCGATGCTGGTAGATCAAACATTGGTAAAACGTATACCAAGACACCCGAGGCTAGCGCCTCAGGGAAAGCGAATCCCGCAGGGCGTTCGATCTACAAGACGATTATCAAATGTTCCAGTGGTGTAACGGTTCAATGGAACCATCGCGATCAGTTGAAAGATAAGGAGTGGATGGGAAGAGTTTATAGTTACTCGCTCCCTCTCATAGATGTGGAATCATGGAACGAGGTGACTCAAGATTTACCAAGTCTCGCTTGGGAGGCTTCTAGCACAGGCGAAACCAACTGGGTAACCCCCGCACAGTTTCAAGCGACTCCTTCCGGTGCTCCCGAATCACTCCCCAACCCGCAAGCCTTTCAACCCCAATCGGTCCAGTCGCAATCACTACCACCTTCGTTGGCGGAAACAGTTACTCCGGAACGAACCGGTGGTGTTCAATCGAGTATGCCGCTAGGTGGAATTGTGATCGATGGTGACATCCCACCGACCCTGGATCAATCCGAAGCGACTACAGTCTTCCAAGTGCCCACGGGAGAAAGTATTCCTCGAACACAAGTCCCCTTAGACTCACTTGGGAACCGCATTACTCCCGTCGTTTCTGATCCGCCAGCTCGAGTAGGAGCAAAGACGTTCGAGTTTAGTGGTCGCGGACAGATTGATCCACAGATTGAAACCATTCCTCGTTCTGCTTCCGGTGAATCCGTTGTCGCGATCTCGCGTGGTATTCGATTAAAGTTCGGTGGAGCGAGCATTCAGACAAGCACCGGGCCTATGGACTTGGGCACCGTTTTAATCGAAGCCGATCGCGCGTTGATTTGGACCGGCGACTTTCAGCGGCTGATCGCGAACCAGCTCGAAGGCACGCCCATTGAAGTTTACTTGGAAGGAAACGTGGTCTTCCAACAAGGTCAGCGCACGATCTATGCAGAGCGGATGTACTACAACGTACAAACTGAGACCGGCATGGTCCTTGGCGCGGAGATACTGACTCCAGCACCTCAATACGAAGGGATTGTAAGACTCAAAGCGGACGTCTTGGAACAACGCTCGCGTCAAAGTTTTCTTGCCTATAACGCTGCGATGACCAGTAGTCGACTCGGTGTTCCAAGTTACTGGTTGCAGTCAGATCGACTTATCTTGGAGGACACGCGAGCCGGAACCGATCCCAGTCAACAAGCTGCCGCTCTTCGAACAGGGCAAACCAATATGGAGGCGACCGCTCGAAACAACTTTGTGTACGTTGGTGGTGTTCCTCTTTTGTATTGGCCAATACTGAACACAAATATTGATGCTCCAAACTTTTATCTGCGCGCTGCGAAGATCAAGAATGATGACATCTTCGGGCAGCAAATTTTACTCGACTGGGATCTCTACAACTTGCTAGGGATCGATGGGCCGGATGGAACCGACTGGTTGTTATCAACCGACTACCTGTCCAAACGCGGCTTCGCTCCTGGTACGACATTT
>JAIYDQ010000427.1 GCA_027487375.1 Planctomycetaceae bacterium | reverse complement strand
TCGTATCTGACGATTCTGGGTACAACGAATTCACGATGAACGGCGGGACCCCGTTGTTCCCAACACCTAGAATCGATTCGATATGCCAGTTGAAGGCGTGCATTTCGGTGGGAACGATATTTTTTTTGAGCTCGCTGAACAGATACACTTCAAATCCGGTGCATAAGAATTCCGAAGCAAAATTGATAGGTGGCGATGAAGGCACTGGAGTAGGTCAAACAGAAAGTAGCATCGAATGCGACGCACCGAGTGTCGATTCGAAAATCGTTCTTTTTCGGTTTCCGTTTTGCATATCTTCGAAAAGAAATCCATTTGTTTCTCCGCGGTGGAAACAGGATATCGACAGATTGTCGCGACGCGAGCTAACTGAAGACGGAGTATCTTACGATACCGTCTCCTATTTGCGATGATCGCATAACGACGCGATTTCTACCGGAGGAAGCTTTTATTACATCAAGCTCATCACAACTTGCACCGGACTGGGGGGACCGGCGCAAGTTTTCCAACCTGACAAAACTCACAGGACACGCCCTCCTGTGCGCAGTGGTGCGATGAAAGTTGATGTCAGATTGATCGCTCAAAACGGTGGGGTTGCGAGGAACTAATGCACAACGCGATCTTCCATACGGCCGCCTAGGCTGCTTTGCCGGCGATTGTCGGGCCCAAGGGGGTTACATCATTCCTGCTTCGCTTGTTATTCCGCACACGGAGAGACACTCTCTTCCTCAGTGTGCCTCGATCGCCTCCAAAACCCGGCGTTTTGGAGACGTGGGACACAGAGAGGGGTTTGTTGGAGACGAAAGCAAGCGGCTCAGGTATAGAGTGTCCGAGATTGCCAAAAACAGGTTTTTCCTGGGCCAAAAGATCGCTCGATACGTCATTCAATAACTGCTCAGCGGACACACATCGCCGGATACCACGGAGCAACATTTCGGCGATCGATCGAAACCGAACTCCCGCCGGAGCGATGGCAAGTTGGTCATCAGCGGGAAGAGAGTTGAGAGAATGTGCGTCGATGATTGTGCTTCATAGAAAGACCTAGAATGGAGCTGAATCAGCATCCCTCCCGGATCTATCTATGCAAAATGGCCGACGCGCGTCCCATTACCCGCCAGAAGAATGCGCTCAATCCAGTGCATTTCATTGAGCAAGATGCGTATTAAAAATCACCAGCGGACTGTGGCGATAGGTGCTTCTGCACCAGCCCGCCGCAGGATTTTTCAGAAAAAAGAAGGCCGAGCAGCCAATAGACGATCCCGGTTTATGTACGAATGAGCAGCGGCTGCCGTTTGCCCAATGTCAAGCTTCGCCAAACCCATTCCGCAGGACCGAAGCGGAATCGGGCGAGCCACAGTGGGCTGTACGTCAATTGCGTTAGCCAGATCACCAGTACAACCATGTAGAGAGCCGTTCGATCCAAGCGGCCGATCAGTCCGAATCCCCATCCACAGAAAAGTGCTGTGCAAACGAGAGATTGTAGTAGGTAATTGGTTAGGGCCATCCGACCTACTGCAGCCAAGCGGGCACTCAAACTCGGAAGCCAGCCTGCTTTGAAGATTCCGACGACAAGTCCGATATGCCCCAGCGCGACCAGCACTCCAGCAAAGCTGTTCCACAGGAGTCCACCTCCGAAGATTGCGATAGGATCAAACTCGCGAGCAATAAGGTAGTTCCCACAAAACCAAACCAGAGGCAAACCAAGACCATATCCGGTAGCAGCCAGTGCAAAGTAAAAGCGTTTCGATCTGGTACCCGCGAAGACTCCCAGTTTCATCAATGCCATGCCTATAAGCATCCGACCACCCACTAGCCACAAGAACGCGGCGATAAAGAGTTGTGTGTGAACGGCTAATGCTTCTGGTGCTTTGCGGCGAATGTGCTCGAAGTAGCCTTCCGCGCGCGACTGCGCAAGACTAGTCGCCAACTCATCTGCTGTTGGATTAAAGCTCTTTTGAATCTCGAGCCAATCGGCCGCGGTGGCTCGTTCAACTTCATTCACCAGCGCTCCTTCGCGATCTAATTGTGCTACGCGCTCAGCCGTGGCCTGAACACTTGCAAATGTGCCGGCGATCAACACTGCTCCCAGAATCGAAACGAGCAAGACCATCACACCTATTGAGACTAGCAGGCGGGGTGATAAACGACGCAGCGGATAGAGCAGCATACCGCAGAGCGCGTAGGTCACCAAAATGTCTCCGTCCCACACCAAGTACGCGTGAGCCAAGCCGATCAGCAACAGAATCAATACGCGACGATAGAACAGCTTGGCCGGTGATCTTCCTTGCTGAGCGGAGCGATCTGCTTGCAGCACAAGACCGGCACCGAATAGCATCGAAAACAAGGCGATCATCTTTTCATCGAACAGCAGATAGCCAACCCACCACAACACTCGATTGTTGCCTTCGAATCCGCCAGCGATCAGTGGATTGAGTCGCGACGCTCCAGGGAGCCCAATCGACAAAATGTTCATCGGCAAAATGCCCAGAACCGCAAATCCTCGAACAACATCGATGGCAACCAACCTCTCGTTTGCGTCAGGCGCAGCTGATGAAATCGGCGTGGTCAGAGTGGGGGCCACTGTTGTGTTATGGATTGTCATTACATGGAACCAAGTCTTGGAAAGGGCATGCTTTACGCTGTGAACGAAGACATCTATTTGTTTTGGTTCGCTTGGATGCAGTACAAGTGTTTAAGACCCCGAATCAGTAGTCTGTCCCCGGACAGCGCTGGCGAAGCCCACACTGTATCGTCCAGTTTTCCACGGCCTAGTAGCTCGAAGGTTGAACCGATTTTGATGGTGAAAGTTTGACCATCTTCGTCCACAAAAAGAACGGCCTCATCGGCGGCTATTCATGAGACTTCACTCACCAAACTTGATCAGGTTATCTCTAAAGGCTGTCCAAAACCCAGTGTCGCGTTGGTACTGTTCGGTTGGCATCTGGGCCTTGAAACGGTTTAGGTATTCCAGCCATTCGTTTGCCTGGTTCAAGAATGAGAAGTCTGCTTGGGACTGCGGATTGATCCAGTCGGCATCGCCAGGTTCACTACTGCGCACGTATTGTCCATCCTGGTCGAAATGCATGTTGGCTGTGAAAAGCTGTGAACTCATTTGCATGACATATAACATGCGATCTTGTTCGGACATGTCTTTCGTACTTGCTTCCCAGGCCATTCGAACTTTTGGCGGTGTATTACTGTCAGGAAAGCGAATCGTGTAAGCAGCTCCTACCGCTGTCAAACCATCGCGATTTTCGTCCACCTGCGCATCGGGCGGGAGCAACAAGTTAAGTGCCGATTCGGATGACAGTGTGTCCGGTTGAATTGGGTCAGCTAGATGATGGACTTGTTGAATCGTTGCTAAGGCCTCGCTGGTTAGTTTCTTTAGGTAAGACTCAGGCGAGGCGTAGCCACCGTTCTCGTAGGCGCTGACCAAAATCTGTTTGTAGTCCGCTCGAAGATCATCGGCCGTCTTGTTCTCGCGAACGCTTGGGCTCCCGCTTCCAGCGACGAACGTATAGCGAATCGATGAAAACTCATTGAACCACTGTTCCCAACTCGCCCCGACCGCTTCAACAACGTTAGTGGATTCCGGAAGCGATTGCGCTGACGCATAGCCTTTTCGCTCTGCCTGCTGAAGCACTGCCGAGAATACATCTTGGACGTGACGATCGGCAGTTTGCCGCGAACCGGAAGCGTGTCTTTGGCCTTGTAGAACAGAATTAGCACTTGTTACGGATGAAACGGAGTCCATGATTTGGATCTGCGAAGTTGAGAATGCAAGCAAAAGAGGCGAGGTCAACCCACCCTACTTATCGGCAGTCGCTAAGCGGTCCAGGAAAAAAATCTCCGAAATGTAACTTTTTAGGTTGATATCAACTTATGTGGTCGATATACTTGGGAGTGTCGAGCAGTTCGACAGGGCCGCACCAGGCCTTTTTTCTGAGACGAATAGGTTGATATCAACTTACTGTCTCAAGTGTTTCCATCGCTTGTTGCCCAATAGGAGCAAATCATGTCTAGCATTTCCACAGACTCGAATTTCACCACATCATCTCTCAGCCGATCGCAAGCCAAAGATCCGCAGATGGGATGGCTGCTTGGCTCGCTAATCTCGGTTTGGTTCTTAACGGTTGTAGTCACCGCTCAGACCGGATTGATCGGCAAACTTTACATGCCTTTCATCGCAGCGATCGTAGCAGCCACCATTATCATCCCAACCGTCTGGTACTTCGCATCGCCGCGCTTGCAACGATACGTCGAATCCATCGGGCACAAACGCATCGCCATGTTTCACTTCTGGCGAGTACCAGCAGCACTGCTGTTCTTCTGGTATGGGGCTTATGGGCAGTTGCCGTTTGCATTCTGGGCGATTGCTGGAGTCGGTGACTTGATCGCAGGCATCTACGGACTTTACGCGAGCCGTCAATCCGAAACCAAAAAGAACTATTGGGCATTCCATCTATTCGGCTTTGCCGATTTCGTTTCAGCCGTGGGGATTGGCTTGACATTCACACTACTGAGCGACCCTCGTATGCAACCTGTCGCAGAGCTGCCACTAGCATTGATACCGCTTTTCGGTGTCGGTTTGTCTGGCGCTAGCCACTTGATGTCATTCGACATGCTTCGAAGAGGCGTGGGCTTCAGTGAGAAGTAAACCAAAAACCTTAAGCAACGGAGTATCAGATCATGCGAAAGAAGATCATCGTTTGGTGTCTTGGTTTCGGTTTCAGTCTGGCTGCACTGCTGGGCGCATCAGCTCATAGCAGATTGCAAATCCATACTTCGGCCGCTGCTGAAACAATTAGAAATTCGTCTATGGCCGACAAAATCGAATCGCACACCAATTTCAAGTCAGTTCGCGTCCATCGCGTTAGCGAGAGCAAATCCGCCGCTACCAGCTACACAGGCGTTATCCAAGCTCGACATGAGTCGGATCTCGCATTCCGTGTTAGTGGCAAGATCATCAAGCGCGAAGTCGAAGTTGGTGATCGCGTTAGGCACGGCGATACGCTCGCACTGCTTGACCCGATCGATTACGAACTTGCTGTCAAGTTAGCTGAAGCGGACGTTGCGGCCGCCGAGGCCGATGCGAGTAACTTCGCCAAAGAAGAAAAGCGGCATATACAGCTGGCTAAGTCAAATTCAGTAAGCCAATCCGAAGTGGATCGAGTTCAAGATGGGCGTCGATCCGCCGATGCTCGATTGGAACGAGCCAAACGGGCTCACGCGCTGGCCGTTAATCGACATGAGTATTGCGTTCTGCGAGCCGAAGCTAATGGCGTGGTGACCAGCGTGATGGGTGATGTCGGAGAAGTAGTCACTGAAGGACGCCCAATCGTTCGAATCGCACAAACCGACGAAATGGAGGCGGTCATCCATCTGCCCGAGAACCGCGCGAAAATCGAAAAGGGGTATGTAGCCCACGCAACAGTCTGGGCGGAATCGAACAGCGATTACCAGGTCAGTTTGCGTGAACTATCGCCGATCGCAGACGCTGCAACACGGACCTATCAAGCCAAGTTCACCATCCACAATCCTGGAAGTGATATTGCGTTAGGTAGAACCATTACGCTGCGTCTTGCCACGACATCCGTGTTATCGAAGTTCGAAGTTCCACTTACGGCAATCCATCAGCAAGGAAGTGCTCCAGCGGTTTGGCGTGTGGATAACGACCACCTTATCTCAGTACCCATCTCGATTGACTCTTATCGAGAGGACTCTGCACTGGTTTCCCATGGTGTCGCCAGCGGCGATTTGATTGTTGCCGCTGGTGTGCAGAAACTGGACCCAGCCGTTCGCGTTCAAGCTTGGGGAGAAAAGTAATGAACATTCCAAATCTCTCGCGTTGGGCTGTTCATCATCCCGCCATCGTCCTTTACTTGATGCTTGCCATCGGTGCCGCCGGCAGCTACGCATACGTAAAGATGGGACGCGCTGAAGACCCGTCTTTTACAATCAAAGTAATGGTGATTTCTGCTGTTTGGCCTGGAGCAACGGCTGATGAACTGCAACGTCAGGTCGCTGAACCAATCGAAAAGAAGTTGCAAGAGCTTCCTTTTTTCGACTACACGAAAACCTTCACTCGACCTGGTGTCGCTGTCATTCAACTCCAACTGAAGGACACGGTTCCTGCCGGTGAAGTGCAAGAGCTTTGGTACCAAGCTCGCAAGAAGGTGAATGACATTTGGTACAAGATGCCGGAAGGCGTCCGAGGCCCGCTTTTTGACGACGAGTTCGGTGATGTTTACTCAGCGGTTTTCGCTTTCACAGGTGAAGGCTATCGCCAAGCCGATCTCAAGAAGTTAGCAGAGGATGCGCAGCGACGATTTCTACGATTATCTGGGGTCGACAAAGTAGTCTTGGTTGGAGATCAACCTGAGAAGGTCTTCGTTGAGTTCTCGCATACGAAGCTCGCCACGTTGGGAGTCTCGCCACAATCGATCTTTGAAAGCCTCTCAAAACAGAATGCAGTCGTACCTGCAGGCAACGTGGATACAGCAACGGACAGAGTGTATGTCCGAGTAGATGGTCCGTTCGATGCTGCAGAACGGGCAAAGGAAGTGCCTGTAGCTGCTCAGGGACGCATCTTCCGGTTGGGCGATATTGCCGAAGTAACGCGAGCCTATCAGGATCCGGCGACCTATACGATGCGACACAATGGAGAGCCAGCTGTCGGTGTAGCGGTCTATATGGCCAAGGGGCATAACGTCATTGAGCTTGGCCAGACTATCGAAAAGGAACTCGAGTTGATTCGTGAGGACCTTCCACAGGGCGCAGAAGTTCATGCGGTTAACTTCCAACCGGAGGTGGTAGAGGAATCAGTTGGCGAATTCTTGCGTTCCTTTGCGGAAGCCTTGGCGATCGTACTCGTTGTCAGCTTCTTGAGCCTGGGCTTTCGATCGGGCATCGTGGTCGCTTTGAGCGTTCCACTGGTATTGGCCTCTTGCTTTGTCGTGATGAACGCCGCCGGAATGAACTTTGATCGCATCACACTAGGTGCTCTGATCATCGCCTTGGGGTTGCTCGTTGACGATGCAATCATCGCGGTTGAAATGATGGTCGTAAAGATGGAAGAGGGCTGGGATCGGATCAGCGCGGCGACCTTTGCATGGACCAGTACAGCTGGGCCGATGCTCACCGGAACCCTGCTGACGGCAGTCGGTTTCTTGCCCGTTGGCTTTGCACGATCAACAGCGGGCGAGTATGCCGGCAACATCTTCTGGGTTGTTGGACTTGCTCTCATGATTTCATGGGTCGTAGCGGTGCTCTTTACTCCATATCTGGGTGTAAAGCTCTTGCCGAATTACAAGAATACGCATCACGAAGCCTACCAGGGACGATTCCATCGGATGCTTCGACGTATCATTACGGCCGCAGTTATTCACCCAAAAACAGTGTTGACGGTTACCGCTATCGGCTTCGTTGCGTCAGGTTTTTTGTTCACTAAAGTGAAACAACAGTTCTTTCCGGTATCCTCGCGACCTGAACTGATGGTGGATCTAAGACTGCCCGCAGGCTCGTCTTTCCGTGCGACGGAAGACGAAGTTAAGAAACTAGAAAAAATCCTGAAGGAAGAGCCGGACGCAAAACACTTCACTGCATACACAGGAGCTGGGGCACCCCGGTTCTTTCTGTCGCTAAACCCCGACTTGGCCAGTCCAAACTATGCCAAGTTCATTATTCAAACCGACGGAGCGGAAGCGCGCGAGCGACTGCGCTCCAAGCTGACGAAGTTGTTTGAAGCGGATAAAGATTTCCCGAATCTACGTGGTCGCGTGACCCGCTTGGAGTTCGGGCCTCCCGTTGGATTTCCAGTTCAATTCCGAATCGTTGGTCCGGAAGTGAGTAAGGTTCGTGAAATCGCATATCGCGCGCGAGACATTGTCCGCCAAGTGCCGTCCACTCGCGACGTACAGCTCGAATGGGATGAACCATCGAAAGCTATTCGATTAGAACTTAATCAAGATCGAATTCGTACCATTGGCTTTACCCCGCAAGAAGTCGCAAGCACTTTGCAAACGCTATTGTCTGGCGCTCCAGTCTCGCAGTACCGCGAAGGAACCGAGTTGATTGAAGTCATTGCTCGAGCCATACCTTCGGAGCGACTCACGCTTGGAGATCTTCCCGACCTGACTCTGCCTTCGCCAAACGGAGTTGCGATTCCCTTGTCGCAATTGGCAACAGTTCGATACGAGCTCGAGGAGCCCGTCTTATGGCGAAGAAGCCGCGAATCCGTTTTGACCGTGCAAGCGGATATTCAAGATGGCCTACAACCAGTGGATGTGACGAATGCCATCCTACCGAAACTCGAATCGATAAAGAACTCCTTACCTCACGGTTATCGAATCGATGTGGGAGGTGCAATCGAAGAAAGCCAGAAGGCCAACAAGGCCCTCTTCGCTGTTTTTCCCGTGATGATTCTGGTCATGTGGACTTTGCTCATGATCCAAACACAGAGCTTCAAGAAAGCCGGTTTAGTGTTTGGGATTGCACCGCTTGGCTTCATCGGAGCGACTATTGCGTTGATAGCGTTTAACGCACCATTCGGCTTCGTTGCCTTGCTCGGTGTGATATCGCTGGCAGGCATGGACATGCGAAACTCGCTCATCTTGATTGATCAAATCGATCGAGATGTCGAAAGCGGGTTGTCTCGGTGGGAAGCGGTAATCGAGTCGGCTGTACGCCGATCACGCCCTGTCATCCTGACCGCAGCCACAGCGATCTTAGCAATGATTCCGTTATCGCGAAGTGTTTTCTGGGGGCCGATGGCGATTGCAATTATGGGAGGGTTAGCGCTGGCAACGTTCTTGACGCTATTGAATCTGCCTGCATTGTACGTCGTCTTGTTCCGGGTTCGCCCACCAAAGGAAAACATTCGCGAAAACGTGGACGTTGCACACTTATCAAATGAGTCGCAACCCGTTGCGTCACCAACGGCGACGCTTATCGAATCACCCCAAGCCAACGTTGCCATTCCTTTGGAAGTTGAAGAAGCAACTTCAGCAAGCGTTGGTTAGTAGTTTCCAATTTATCAAGTAGCTGTTCCCCAAAACTGAAAGAGAAACAAAATGAACCTGAACAAAAAGAACGTCTGCATACTTGGTGCAGCAGGTGGTCAAGGCCAAGCCATTCTTAATGCTTCTGAAGCGGCTGGCTACTCATGCACCGTCCTACGACGATCGTCAAGCAAATCGCATTCGTCTTCGGCATCGCTACCCCGCATCGTTTTCGGTGAGCTGGAAGATTGCCATGCAGTAAGCAAGGCGATCGACGGAGCATCTGCAGTCGTGTTCACCATACCGTTGACATTTGACTCGAATCAAATGAAGACTATCGCCGAAGTGATATTCGATGCCGTATCAAAACACCGCGTTCCACGCTTGGTTTTCAACGCAAGTACTATTACCCCTGAGCAAGATACCGATTCAGAGGTCATCAACGCTTACCGTCAATTCACAAAAATGGCTGAACAGGTTGATTCGAAGGTGACTGTGATTCGTCCTACACTCTTCCTCGAGAATCTATTGGCACCCTGGACGTTTCCAGAGATCGCTGGCCGGGGAGTTATTCCGATCGCACTTCCGATCGAACAATCCGTCGCCTGGCTAAGCCACCGCGAATTGGGGCGGATGGTAGTTGCTTCCATTGAAACAGAGGAACTCATGGGCCAGAGAATCGATGTCGGAGGGGCGACCTCCGTAACTGGTGATGAACTGGCACGACGATTAGGAAACGCGATGAATTTACCGATTCGTTTTGAGTCAATTTCTCCGGCGATCCTATCTGGTAGGGTTACTC
>JAIYDQ010000225.1 GCA_027487375.1 Planctomycetaceae bacterium | reverse complement strand
GAAGTCGTCCAGTCCACTGGTAACTTCTTCTACAGCCGTCAGTTTACGTTCTACAATGCCGAGCCGTTCACCCACACCGGTGCTCTTTCGACCTACAACCTCGATGACGAGACAATTCTTTACAACGGTTGGACAAGCGGTTGGGATTCCGGTTACGAGCGTAACGGTAGTGCTTACCTCGGTGGATTCAAGCGACAGTTGACCGACAAGACATCGTTCCTTTACGCTACAACTTTGGGTCGATTCGGCAAAGTTGTTGGAGAAGATGGAGCACTTAACAGCTTCCTCTTGACTTCCGCTTTGACTGACAAGCTGACCTACATCTCGCAAACGGATATTCTCTACACGACGAATAACGGTGGCGGACCACAACGTAATACCTTCGGGAACATCAACTACTTGATCTACGGTATCAATGATTGTGTTTCCTTCGGTCAACGCTTCGAGTGGTTCAACTACGGCGGTGCTGGTTTCGCCAACGTTCAGAACGACGAGCTATACAACTACACCGTTGGCTTCAATCTCAAGGCTTCCGCGAACCTCATGTTCCGACCTGAAGTTCGATTCGTCTGGGACCGAGAAAGATTCGGTTTCTTGGAGAGCCAAAAGGCTAGCCAAGCGATTTTCGGAACAGACATGGTCTTCACGTTCTAGTCTGACTTGTTAGGTCGGCCTAAAACCGAACAAACAAAAATTAGATGCTCGGTAGTTCACATTGAATTACCGAGCATTTTTTGTTTTGTTCATTGTAGAACAGCTGTCTCAGCTGTTTCTCGAGGCGTTTACGCCGAGTCCGCAGAACCCTTCGCTACGAAATCGAATTCTTGTTAAAAGGTTGCTTGAGACTCTGTAAGGCCATGACTTCAACTTTGATGGAATTTCATCCAGCGCGCCGATCAGTTGGGGACAACTGATCTACATTGTTCTATTCTGACCTCTCCTCGTTATTTCGACTGAGCGTTACCAATGTTTTCGCGTATGCATCGAGCAATTCTTTTGCATCGTCTTCGGAGAAGCGACTTCCATCGAGAATCATGCCTATTGCGAGTGTTTCACCGCAGCGGCACAATCCGATGCCCATGAGCGTCTTGGGGCGCAGCGGCGGTACGCAGAAGACGGCTTCTAATTTCAAATCACCGCAACGCGGATAGAGATCGTCCATTGCGGCCAACTGACGACGATGACGGCGCGTAAGATCGCCTAAGTTCGTGACGACAGCCGTAGCTCCGTTGAGTGGAATGCGAGTGATCCATTTCGCAAGCTTCGGCATGCGCGATACAAAATTGAAGATCTCCGGGAAATCCCATCCAAGGCCGAATTGTCTTAGTGCTTTCGTTTGCTCAAATACGCGAGCGATCAGTGTTTGACGGTCGGAGCATGCTTGCGAATCGGCGACAACGAATCCAAAGCCTAAGCGGTTCGCAGCCGGCATGCGCATGTCTTGAATGGATCTTAGATCGACCGGAATCATTACACGTAGGCGTTGGGCTTTATTTTGCGCTTCTGAGGTACTGCGAAGAGATTGCTTTTCGTTCCAATGGACAACCATTCTGAGGACTGCCGCAACGGCAATATCGTTGAACGTAGCAGATTCAACCGCCTCGGCACTCAACACACGATCAGTATCTTCTGGGCTAAGGATAAGAACGCGATGGATATGGTTGGCGGTGTTCGATAACGGCAGTTGCAGTCGTTCTGATGACGCAAGCTTCTTTGGGCGGAGACTAAGAAATGAGAATGAGAGCTTGATACTCTCTAAAACGGTTGGCGGCCGCGAGTCAGCAGTCGGAGGGGGACGTTTGATGAGTCCACGATCGGCCAATCGCATTGGATCTAATTTAACCAGTTTTCCTTTACCTTCTCCTTGCGTAGTAAGACGATCGTAAATCACGATCCACTCGCCAACGCATTGTCGCAATCCCAATCCGTCGCTTACTGCATGATGACATTCGATCACGAAAAAGTATCGCGATTTCGGTGCGGGGATACCTGAGCCGTCATCGCTAGCTTCGGGTGTTGACTTTGCTGCTGCTGCTTGCAACTCTGTTGCCGTGGCTAGCGCCATCGGCTCAGGATTCGTTCGGCTAGTACCAGTGGGCAGCGCCATCGGATCAGGTTTCGCGTTGGGGTGATTTTTATCTACTTCGCCACCCCATATACGCAAGCCAGTCTCGTTCTGAAGGTCCATCGCTGATTCAAATGGCGATGTGCCGAAGTCACCTTTACCCCAGCAGACTTTGATCGCCGGATCTTTTGGGATGACCCACTGCAGTGGCTTCGTCGAAGTCAAATGAGCAACCAACATTGGGTGCCTAGAAACTGCCAATCGAAGAGCTTCACTCCACGCATCCCAATCGATTGTGCCGATGAACTGCAAAGCGACGCGAAAGCGTTTGGGATATTGCGACGTGTCGTCCCATAACCAGAAATGCTCTATACCGGTTAGCGGCAATGGGAATGCATCGATTCCGTCGAGCGATTCACGAGGTATAGAAAAACGGGACTCCGCTGCCATTCAAAAAGCACTTACTGAAAAAGAGTAGGAAGAATCGGGATCAGCTCGGCAGCCAAGAAAAACGATCCCGTGATACATACCAGTTCGTCATCAGGAAGGTTCTTAAGAGCCGCATGGACTGCCTTGTCAGGGCTGGCGTATCCGTGGAAGGAGCGAAACGAATCGTTCGTTGATTTGCTCGGCGTAACATTCCTCTCTTGTTGAATTGACGCAGCGATTGAGGCTAGCTCTTGGTAAGGAACCGCTCGCGGATTTTTCTCAAACTGAGTGAGATGTATCTCCGTGGCAACATCCATGAGTTGGCTGAGCATTTGCGAGTACTTCTTATCTTTGCTGGCAGCGAAAACAAAGCGTACCTTTCGATCTCCAAAGTGCTCCTTGAGTGCCTTAGACAGCGCCGCAATCGACGCCTCGTTATGTGCCGTGTCAAGAATGACAAGTGGTGAGTCATTGACGATTTGGACGCGTCCGGTGAGTTGTGTCTCCGCTAGTGCTTGCTGGACTGCAAGTTTGGGAATCTTCCAACCCTGTTCTCGAAGGAGATCGACGGTTGCTAATACAAGCCCGCTGTTTGCGACTTGATGTTCGCCTAGCATACGCAATCGAAACCTTTGGCGATCGGATTCGTGTGACTCGCGATTGTGAAATGATTGGTATTCAAGGAGTCTTTCGTGAAGTCGTTGCGATTGGCTGTTCGAGTCGCCGCTTGGTAACGTTGAATCTTGTTCTGGAGATTGCACGCAAGAAAAATCCCTGTTGATCTGCCGTATCTGACAGCCCCGTTCTTTAGCAATTCTATGGATAACGGTTTGAGGTTCTTCGTGAGTGACTCCACAGATAACCGGGACACCCGGCTTGATGATGCCCGCCTTTTCGGACGCAATTTCGGCGAGCGTGTTACCTAGCTGCTGCTGGTGGTCGTAACTGATCGAGGTGATGATGGAAAGGGTCGGCCAGCAAACGTTGGTGCTATCCAAGCGACCGCCGAGCCCAACTTCAATCACCATCGCATCGCAATCCGTATCGCGAAATAGCCACCAAGCGATGGCTGTTGTTATTTCGAAGAAGGTAGATTGTCCATGCCCGAGGGTCGCGATTTCATCTACAGCAGGCGCGATCGCGCGGACGGCACGCACAAGATCCTTCTGAGCGATGGGCTGGCCGTCTATAACGAAGCGCTCCTCCAGTTTGATCAGGTGCGGCGACGTGTACAAACCCGTTCGATAGCCGCTTCGACGCAACACTTCGGCGGTAAGCCAAGCGACACTCCCCTTGCCTTTCGAGCCGGCGATGTGGATCACCGGAGCGGATTGCTGGGGATTGCCTAGCTGAACCAGCAGCCGCTCCATGCGAGAAAGCCTAAAATTCTGCTGGTTGTAGGGCTGATCTTGCGATTTCTCGAAGTTGATACGGTTGTACAGATAGGCGATCGCAGCGGCATACTCGGGGTGATCGACTTGCGAATTATCAGCTGAGGGCGTGGCGATTGATGGGCGACCGGTATTCATGGAGCCTTTAGGGCCGTAGGAGGATTGTGTGAAGGTTGGATAGTAGGAACTTGTGAATACCCAACATCCCATTTATAGTCTCCGTAGTCGATGTGTGGGCTTTTTGATTTGTTTGGAATCAAAAAACTTGCCTCGAATAGCGATCAGAAGCCGCAAAGTAGGCCCACTCAAGGTTGCGGCTGAACCCTTTGTGGTTGAAGGCCGTAGATCGGATCTGGTCGGCTCTCGTTAGTCGTTTTCGCTCGCTAATCATTCCCTTATTCTTAATTTGCTCTCGTGTTGGAGTCCCCCCGCATGACCTTAGAAGTTCCTTTAACTGACGCGAATTCAGCCGCCTTGAAGGAGACTAGCAGTGCGGTTCTTTCCAACGATTCCGCCAGTTCACCTGTTCCCGCATCCGCAAGCGACGTGGTGATCGAGACTCGCGGTTTAGGGAAAATTTACCGAGACTTTTGGGGGCGAAAGAAAGTCCACGCTCTAAAGTCACTCGACATCGAAGTACGTAAGGGTGAGATTTTTGGTCTCTTGGGTCCTAACGGGTCCGGAAAGTCGACGACCATCAAGCTTGTTCTGGGGCTTTTGTTTCCAACTTCTGGAAGAGCGTTTGTCTTCGGCAAAGAAGCCGCCGAAGTCACGAAAAACGAGCGAATCGGCTACCTTCCCGAAGAATCGTACCTTTATAAATTTCTCAACGCTGAAGAAACGCTCGACTTTTACGGTCGGCTTTTTGACATGCCGGCCAGTGTTCGTCGCGAGCGAACCGAGCAGTTGATTCAAATGGTTGGCCTCCAACGGGCTCGTCGTCGCCAGTTAAAGGAGTACTCGAAGGGTATGACACGTCGGATCGGGTTAGCCCAAGCGTTAATCAACGAGCCTGATTTGTTGGTGCTAGACGAGCCAACCACGGGCTTGGACCCAATCGGATCGCGCGAGATGAAGGATTTGATTCTCCGACTGCGAGACCAAGGCAAAACGATTTTGATGTGTTCGCACCAACTAGCAGACGTGGAAGATGTTTGCGACCGAATTGCAATTTTGCATCAAGGCGAGCTCAAGGAGCTTGGGAGAGTCGATTCGTTGCTGAAGGTTCAGGATGTTACAGAAGTCCATGCAACGGGTCTTAGCGAGGCTGCCAAGGACGAGATCCGAGCGGTGATCTCTAAGCACGGTGGGAAGTTGCTTCAGCTTGATAATCCAACTACGACGATGGAAGATTTGTTCTTGGATATCGTCCGCGAGAGCGAGGCCCGTCCAGGTCGTCGCAGTGGGAGCTAGAGCCATACCATGCGTCTAGAACCCCATCAGTTTTGGTCACTTTCGGAGTGGCTGTTTCGCGAAGGCTCGTTGCTCTACGGAGCGGCTCTTGTCATTACGATGGCCGCCTTCGGATTTTTCGTTTGCTACGTTGTCGCTATGGTTCGACAAGGACCTGGCGAGGGCTTCTTTTCGATAGCCAAGGTTGTTTACGATCTGTTCCGGACTGAT
>JAIYDQ010000020.1 GCA_027487375.1 Planctomycetaceae bacterium | reverse complement strand
GCGGGTGGTTTTCTTGGGAAGGCCTTCGATCCATTCGCATTGATGGCAGATCCATCGCAGCCCAATTTCAAAGTCCCCGATTTGTTGCCTCCTGCTTCGCTCGGCGATGTACGTATCGATCGGCGTCGACGGATGCGAGAGGCCATCGAAAGTCAGATGTCCGCCTTGGAAGCAACCGAGTCGGCAAAGATGCTAGACGCAAACTTTGAAGCTGCTTATCGATTGATGAGCAGCCCTCAAGCTCGACAAGCATTCGATCTAACTCAAGAGTCGACTACGATGCGCGAGCGATATGGGATGAATCGATTTGGGCAGTGCTGTTTGCTTGCTCGGCGATTGATTGAATCGGGCGTTCGCTTCGTAACCATCAACACGTTCCTTACTGTCTTTGATGAAATCACTTGGGATATCCACGGCAGCAAGCCCTTCACGACCATTGAGGGGATGAAGAACATTGTTGCTCCAATGTATGACCGAGCCTACTCGGCATTGATCGAAGACCTTCACCAACGGGGAATGCTTGAAGATACGCTTGTTACAGGCCTTGCCGAATTTGGTCGAACACCCAAAGTCAATCCTGCAGGTGGTAGAGACCATTGGCCACAATGTTTCTCATGCACATTCGCTGGTGGCGGAGTGAAAGGCGGGCGAGCTATCGGAGCTAGCGACCCCATTGGTGCCGTACCAGCCGACCGGCCAACGGCACCGGGGGAGATTATTGCAACGATCTTCAAGGCCATGGGACTGGACCTTCATGCAGAAATGCCGGGCCCCGGCGGCCGTCCCTTCCCATTGGTCGATTTTGGCGTACGAGAAATCCGCGAACTGTTTGCCTAATGATAGAGAGTGTCCCCCGAAGACTTGCCAACGTACTGCGAGCCAACCTGGAAACAAGCAAATGCCAGTGAATACCACTTCCCAATTTTTACTTAGAGTTCGTTTGTGTTCATTCTTCATGCTGACTTTTTTGTCGGCGTTCGGTCTGCATAAAACATCTTCGGCTTCGGAGCCTGAGATTGAAAAACCGAAGCCAGAGTCGAATGTGGTAGCCACGGGTGACCGCACAACAACGTCTGTATCGATAGCGCCCGGGGCTAGCGCCCACGGCTCAGAAGAAACGGGCACATGGAGTTTTCGTAACGATGTTCAGTCCATTCTCGCGCGACAAGGCTGTAACATGGGAGCTTGCCACGGAGCGCTAGCAGGGAAAGGTGGCTTTCGATTATCACTTCGTGGTTACGATAGCGAGGCCGACTTTCATGCGATTACTCGTGAAGTGCGAGGACGCCGTATTGAGATCGCCGATCCCGGAAAGAGTTTGCTGCTTGCAAAACCAACCGGGGCATTGCCTCACAAAGGTGGAATCCGCTTAGACCCCGAATCACGCGACTACAAAATACTAGCCGAATGGATTGCTCAAGGTGCTCCTGGCCCTAAGGACTCGGACCCAAGGCTGACTCATATCACGGTGAGCCCGGAAAATGTTCTGCTAAAGCCGAACGATGTTTCGCAGGTACTTGTCAATGCTCATTACACGGATGGTCGCGTTGTGGATGTCTCGCATTGGGCGAAGTTCTCTGCAACCGACGAAGCAGTCGCCAGCGTTGATGAACATGGGAAGGTTAAAGTTCGCGGATCGGGTGAAGCGGCCGTGTTGGCTTGGTTCGGTTCTCAAGTTGCCCTTTCGCGAATGACCGTTCCTTATCCTAACGAAGTATCCGATGAAGTCTTTGCTCAAGCACCTCGTAAAAACTTCATTGACGATTTGAATCTTCAGCAGTTAAAGACGCTTCGACTTCCTCCATCGCCACCTGCGAGCGACGAGTCGTTTATAAGGCGTGCTACGATCGACACGATAGGTCGACTACCAACGGCAGAGGAGACAAGACAGTACTGCGAAGATGATTCAATCGATAAAAAGTCAAAGCTCATTGATCGTCTGCTCGCTAGCGATGAATACGTCGACTACTGGGCATATAAGTGGAGCGACCTCTTGCTAGTCAACGGAACCAAGCTTCGTCCAATCGCGGTGAAATCTTATTACAGCTGGATTCGTAAATCAGTGAATGAGAATAAGCCGTGGGACGAATTCGTGAGTGAAATCCTAACGGCCAAAGGGGACAGCGACGCGAACGGAGCCACTAATTTTTATGCGATTCATCAAACTCCCGAAGACATGACCGAGAATGCAAGTCAAGCATTCATGGGGCTGTCGATCGGTTGTGCAAAGTGTCATAACCATCCGCTCGAAAAATGGACTAACGATCAATACTACTCGATGGCAAACCTCTTCTCGCGAGTAAGAGCAAAGGGTTGGGGCGGTGACCTAAGAAATGGAGACGGGGTCAGGACACTTTATGTCGCAACCGATGGCGAGCTGATTCAGCCTAAGAGCGGAAAGGCTCTCCCCCCTGCACCTCTGGACTCGACTCCGATCGATTTTGATAATCCCGGTGACCGTCGCGAAGCGTTGGCTGCATGGATGACAGATCCAAGCAATCCCTATTTTTCACGTTCAATCACGAATCGAGTTTGGGCTAACTTTTTTGGTCGTGGCTTGGTTGAGATGGTGGATGATCTTCGACTGAGCAACCCCGCTTCAAATGAGCCACTATTGGCTGCAGCATCAGAGCATCTTGCCTCGAACAATTTCGATTTAAAGAAACTGATGCGAGCGATTCTGGAGAGTGAGACTTACGGCCGAAGCAGCCAGCCCCTTCCAGAGAATGCCGCGGAACAGAAATACCTCAGTCGATACTATCCACGGAGATTGATTGCAGAAGTTCTCCTGGACTCCATTGATCAAGTCCTTCACACATCAACCGCATTCACGCAAATCGCTTTCCCCGGCGCGGACTTTCAAAAGACAAGTGCCTACCCCAAAGGAACTCACGCGATCCAGTTACATGACTCGGCAGTGGATTCTTATTTCTTAAAAACCTTCGGCCGTAACACGCGTGAGATCACTTGTGAATGCGAAAGGAGTTCAGAGCCAACGATGGTTCAAGTCCTTCACATGTCTAACGGCGAGACATTGAACCCTAAACTTGCCGCCGAAGGTAACGCGATTGCCAAACTGATTGATCGCAAGGCAACCAGCGGAGAAATCATCGACGAACTGTTTCTGACTGCTTTGTCTAGAAAACCAACTGAAGAAGAAAAATCCAAACTTCTTACCGTAATGGAAGAGTATGGCGATGAAAGAAGAACGGCTATCGAGGACGCTTTCTGGAGTGTTCTCGCGAGTGCTGAGTTTACGTTTAATCATTAGCGTTTACGCTTATTAAAAAGATTATGAATCTAAAAATCCAATTCGCGAATCAAGTAACTCTTGCGGTAGCACTAACACTTTTCACGGCGACGCCATTCGTGCTTGCGTCAGACGTGGTCGACTATGTGAAGGATGTCATGCCTGTGCTGCAGAAGCACTGCATTGCCTGCCACACAAATGAAGAAGCTCAAGGTGGGTTGGTGATGGAAACCTACGCTTCGTTGATGCGAGGAGGCGAATCCGGACCAGCTTTGACTCCCGGAGTTCCATCCAGTAGTCGGATGTTGTTGATGGCATCTGGTAAGTTGGAGCCTGTCATGCCACCGGATGATGCGGAGCGACCTAAGGAGGAAGAGTTGGCGATCCTTTCGAGTTGGATCGAGCAGGGCGCTAAAGGCCCAGAGGGAGAAGTCGCCATGCGTCGCGAACTACAGACGCCCAATTTCCCAACCGCTCAAGATGCGAAGCGACCGATCACGGCCATTGCGATTTCGCCCGATGGTTTGACCTACGTGACGGCCGGTTATGGCGATGTAGCTCTGTTTTCCAAAGAAACAAAATCGCAAGTCCGAAAGTTTGAATCTCAGCCAGGAAAGATCAATTCGATTCGCTTCAATCGCGATGGTAGTAAGCTCCTAATCGCTTCTGGCGTTACGGGGCTTTACGGAATCGCTGCGATTTATGATGTCGCAACCGGCAATCGTGTTTCGACTTTAGAGGGGCACTCCGATGTGATTCAAATCGCGATCTTTTCGCCTGACGAGAAGTCCATTGCGACAGCTAGCTACGATCGTGAAATCTTTGTTTGGGACATTGCGACCGGAAAGGTAAAGCAACGATTCTTAGGACACAACGGAGCAATCTACTCTCTCGCTTTCTCTCCTGAAGGTAAAGTTCTTGTCAGTGGTTGCGCCGACGAAACGGTCAAGGTTTGGGATGTCGCTTCCGGCGCGCGGCTAGATACGATGAGTCAACCTACCGCCGAAGTATGCTCGGTCGCAGTGACGAGCGATGGATCATCAGTGATCGCGGGTAGTGCGGATAATCGGCTTCGTGTCTGGAAGTTTGTTTCTAAAGATGCGCCAAAGATCAACCCGATTGTTGTGACCCGATTTGTTGACGAGTCACCGTTGACGCACATGGCTTTGACGCAAGATGGCTCACGATTGGTTGTCGTGAGCGAGGCCGGCAACGTCAAAGTTCTTCGCACATCTGATTGGAGCCAGTTCGCGACTCTTGAGCCTCTTGGGGAGACTGCGAGCGATCTTGCGGTCGCAGCCAACGGTGAGTCTTTGATGATTTCATTGATGAATGGAGAATTGGTCTATCGCACCCTTCCCAAAATCAACTCGGACGGTGCTACCACTATTCAAGAGAAAGACGTTAAGCCAATTTACATCGACGTAGGGGCTTTGCAGATGGTCGATGAGAGTGCTGCTCGAAAGGAACAATCGCTTGCTGAATGGACCGATTCATCCGCTCCGATTCAATTGCTGCGTGGAACTGAGGTGAGTGGCGAAATCTCCAAAGAAGGCGAAGGAGACTGGTTTTCATTCCAGGCACGCCAAGGCGAGATGTGGGTTGCGGAGACCGACACGAGCGGGCTAAAAAGTAAACTCGACACGGTTCTTGAAATACGGAATGAAGACGCGGAACCGATTCTGCAAACGCGACTCCAAGCCACTCGCGACTCGTACTTTACCTTCCGAGGGAAGAATAGCATTCAAAACGATGACTTTCGAATCTTCGCTTGGGAAGAGATGAAACTCGGAGAGTATCTGTATGCCGCAGGTGAAGTCACTCGACTCTGGTTAGCGCCTAGAGGGTCCGACTCCGGATTCAACGTGTTTCCTGGTCGAGGAAATCGGTGGGCTTATTTTGGGACGTCGGGAACAACGCATGCGATGGGCGAACCGGCTTACATCGTTCGTCCGTTAGACAGCGATGAATCTCCTGTTGCGAACGGGCTTCCTGTCTTTAACTTGTACTATCAGAACGATGACGAACCTTCTCAGAATCGCGGCGACGACAGTTATGTCCTTTTCAAGGCACCGGCCAGCGGTACTTATTTGATTCGAGTTAGAGATGCTCGAGATCAAGGAGGGGCAGGCTACAAGTATCGATTACGCCTTCGACCAGCGAGTCCTGGCTTTGCTGCATCGGTAACACCGATCAAAGCGCCGCTGCTACGTGGGTCTGGTCGCGAACTGCAGGTAAGTGTGGACCGCATCGACGGATATGAAGGCGAGGTTGTCTTTGAAATCGGTGACTTACCCGAAGGTGTCCATTCCAATTTCCCCGTGCGAGTGCAACCCGGTCAGGGTTTTGCAACAGGCAACATTTGGGCTGACGCGAGTGCACCCGACATCGCCCAAAACGTCTCACCGCGTGTGACTGCTCGTGCAACCATTGACGGACGTATTGTAGAAAGAAATGCGGGTGTCGCTGGAAAGCTGTCCATTAAGGATCGTCCCGAAGCAACTCTTCGAATTGTACGAGATATTCGTGATGCTGATAACAAGGACCATCAAGAGGGGGCCACAATTCAGATTAGACGAGGTGAAACGATCTCATTAATCGTCAAGGCGGATCGCAAGGAATCATTCACAAAGGAAATTCCGCTCGGCAAAGAAACAGCAGGTCGCAACATGCCACACGGAGTCTACGTCGACAATATTGGACTCAATGGGTTGCTCGTCCGTCAAAACGAATCTGAAAGGCAATTCTTTGTTACCGCTGACGCAATAGCAGAGCTTGGAGTTCGAGACTTCTTTCTTACTGGGGCAATCGATGGAAACATTACTTCGCAGCCCGTCAAGCTTGAGGTGCTGCCATAAGTCTGCCCTCCGTTCAACTTCGAGTTTACGACGCTGAATGAGTATCTCACCCAAAAGAGAGGTGTTTTGCGACCTCTGTTTTGGATGGGTATTCGGACGGGAAGGCGTTCCTATCCTACGGTGGACTTGAATCAGCAAATGATTCTACGATTGATAACCAACCGCTGGTTGTTCGAAAATCGCGAACTCGAATTTGATAGTTATCCTTGGCCCATTCGCTTATTCGACCTTTGGCTGTTTGGGGCGTCTCGTTTAGAGGCAATGTCAAACTCGCGGGGGTTACACCGACGGCTGCTGCTATGTCATATGCGACCATCGCCGGAAATGCATTCAGTTGGACATGAACTTTCGGATCTGGCGTGTTTCGCATTGCATCAAGAGACGATTGATCGCGTGGGTATGGGCAGGGGAGTGCTTCACGACTTGCGACTACCCAAAGACGACCGGTAGAGGACTGCGCGTTTTCCGATGGCAAGGTTCTTGTTGCAAGTTCGCTATCGGTCGCAACGATTTTCCCTCCCAAGACTTCAACACTCGCGTCAAGCTTGCCCAGGAGAGCCTCGAGATCCGCTTTGCTAGGCGAAGACGAGTTGGCAGCACATCCGCAATGTACTGTGAGGAGGAAGCAGCTACAGATCAAAACGTTGGCTTTGAGAGGCAGTGGAATCATTTGCAACGTTTAATTTGGTGACAGGTCCAAACTCAAGTTCTCAGTTTCGACCCCTTGCTTGGCTATTCTACTGAAGCAGTTTCGCCATCGTTACTGCCTCCGATGGCCCACCATACACGCATATCGATCGAGTTGTTAACAAAACGTATGGCATTATCACCCATGGCGATGTTCAAACCGTCGAAGTGATGGCTGCTCGGGGTAATGATGTTGTTTCCATCATCTTCACCACCGTAGATATGGCAGCTTCGTTTGTTGATGGGCATGACTGTCATGAAATGATTGGCACCTAGGTTCCAGCCGGAGAGCCAACTTTGGCCGTGATGTAGCGAGTAGCTTTGATCGGCTGCCGATACCGATCCGCAGAAAGTGACCCAGCGATCCAATGACCGCGCGGATTCTGATCCGCCACAGAACGAAAGCATAGCAATGTTGGTGTTGGGTGCAGGGTAGCTCCCACCGAAGGGGCTACTAACGGATGCAAAGTTGGACACGATTCTCTCCGTCACGGCGATGGTGTTGGATAGTCCATCTTGAATGTCTTGAATTCGAGTGAGCGTTCGATGCCACGGATCGGGAACTGCTGGATTAACAAGACCAATAATTCCGTTCTGTTGTTCAGTTCGAAAGTTACCCGCACGATTAGTTGGGTCGGCATGCGGGTAGGACGAACTCTTTGGCCACCCGATATTTCCAACGTAGCTTGACGGCGCTGTTCGCCCAATCTGAGTGGTTCGGACGCGATTCATCGGCTCACTTGGGCAAAGATAAACCGGCACAATGGAAGCAGCTGCCTTTGCGTTCGCATTCGAAGCAGGTATCGAGTAGCTGACATAGTCAGAGCTTCCCATGTACGAGCAACGATCCGAGAGGGGCACGCTAAAATTGATAGAATTGTAGAGCGTGTTCTGTTCGACCTGCGGAAGAATCGCGGCTAGCCAACTGTAGAAACCGCTTCCGCAATTCCCGTTCTTGTTGTCGATCCCTAAAGAGCTGTGCGGGAAAGAGCCAAACGTCTCGTGGTAGTTATGTAAGGCGATTCCGATCTGACGAAGGTGATTTTGACATTGCACACGCCGGGCGGCTTCGCGAGCAGACTGAATCGCGGGCAGCAGCAGCCCAGCAAGCACACCGATGATGGCTATCACCACAAGTAATTCGACTAAGGTGAATCCGAAACGCGATTTCAATGATTCGGAATTCGCGGGAAATAAAGAATATTCGATCTCGGTTTTTCGCATTTCGTCCCGTCTTCCCCGCAAGCCATGACTTAAAGATGCCCAGACGACACTTTCGTTGCTCTTGCAATCGAAAATCAAAGATACGGTTGTTCACTGCGTTGGTCAAGCCAAACGTAGATGGTAGTCACTTTCCAGGAACTACGCTCACCATCAGACCCGTTAATGCGTCAGATTAGAAGATGCACTACCGCTCCATATGGGATTGTTACCCAAATGAAAAGTTTCTCCAATTCCTACAAATTCCTTATTGCATAACGATTGCATTAAGGATAGTCTTGAGATCCTACCAGTCAAAATCATCGTCACAATCCTGGAGTGATTATCGAAAATGCGAATGCGAAGTGCCTTTGTTATCATCTTTTTGACCACGGCTAGTTTATTGGGTGGTCGCGCAAATGCGGATTTCTTGGTCGAATACACAAGCGGTCACGGTGACGTAGGACTCGCGGTCGAACCGGACGGATCGCTTTTTTTGCACTATCACTTTGGGGTTGGCTCAGCGGTTCTTAACGGCGCGACATTGGCACCCGGGGGCGTGGATGAATATGCCCCTGAAGAGGCCGTCGTTCGGGTTCCAGATGCAGCGAGGAGCTTTCCTGGCGCGGTTCCGTTTCTCGGCACAGGCGCTAGTGATCCTGTTTGGACGCTGCCTAGTGGTTCCCCTGGATCGTTGCCATTTCTTGGATTAGCCGCAGAAGAGTTAGATCCATTAGATTTTGTTTCAGCCGGTTTCCGTCTTATGGCATTTAGTGGTCCCGCAGGTGGCGAGTTTGCGCTATGGCAAGGTGGATTTACACCAAGCGTATTTTTTCAAACCAGCAACGGTGTCAATCCTGCTTCCGACTTGTATAACATCAATATTCTTTCTCATGACCATGCGAATTGGTCGTTTACCAAAGAGGGAATCTACAATCTAACGATACAAGGCTTTGCGAATCCTGTTGGGGGTGGGCCACAGTTGACCGACATTGGTACATTCACTTTCGC